>NZ_JBFTSG010000016.1:0-136777 GCF_056399885.1 Cupriavidus sp. 01L45
CGCGACCGGCTTCGTCGAGTCATCTATCAATCGAATCGTTGGCCGTCGGATGTGTAAAAGCCAACATATGCGTTGGAGTCGTGCGGGAGCACACAGTGTCGTGCAAGTGCGCGTCGCCCTCTTGAACCAGGAATTCCACGAACTCGCTCAGCGGCAGTTTCCATGGATTGGCCAGCGACGTGTGTCTTGGCCCTGGTAAAAACCGTCCCAGGCTTTTTAACGGCTTCCTGCAACACCAACCGATTGGGGCCTGCATCGCTCTCAGGCGATCCACGCTGACGTGGGTTAGCTGCGAGAGACGTTCCAAGGTCTCGATCGGCACTGGCGGAAACAGTAGCCATTTCCTTTGCGTCAGGGTTGGCATCGGACCGAGATCTGCGTGCGTCCAAAGCTGTTCGACCGTCATGGAGTACTTTCCAGCGAGTCGTCCAAGCCAGCCTCCAAATGCCTCCCCATCAAAGGGACGCGGTGCAACGGGCCACGGCCTCGGCCGGTTAGAGCACTCAGCTCCAGGCGTGTTCAATGTGGGAGACATCAATCATTTCCCTTCCATCGCGGATCGCAAGCTCAGTGGCAGAATTCAAAAGCCGCGAGACCTCACCGGTCAAACCTCCGCCCGCCTCCAGAACCGCCGAGACAACCTCTCGCCTCGACAGATTTGATGGCCGTCGCAAAGGAAGAATGCGCTCGAATGCCGCCATGAGGCCTCGGAAGGCTTCCGACTCCTGCCATCAAGGCATCTCGAAGCGCGCAAAGCGAC
Organism: Cupriavidus sp. 01L45; assembly: GCF_056399885.1. Classification (NCBI taxonomy): domain Bacteria; kingdom Pseudomonadati; phylum Pseudomonadota; class Betaproteobacteria; order Burkholderiales; family Burkholderiaceae; genus Cupriavidus; species Cupriavidus sp. 01L45. The sequence goes on from NZ_JBFTSG010000016.1 coordinate 761, forward strand.
ATCCAACCTCGTTGAATTCTCATTTTGCCGCGCTGCGGCCTGCCTATGTGTTGGCCTTGCCGGACTTGAGCAAGTCCGCGATCGTGTTCGTGGCCGCTGGTGCGAACTGCGACACGCACGTGCGTGTCAGCGCCAGCGTGTACGAGAACGCCATGGCACGGTCCTCGAACGTACGGTCAAGCATAAAATGCACGGCAGGCAACTGCGCGTCAGCCTGCTTTGACAGACGGACGAGCGCTCCCCAGCTTCCGTCCGCCACTTGCAGAACGTCCACCTCTATGGCATATCCCGCTTCGATGTAGGTTCTGGCCGGCCCCGCCAACCGGCGTTCCAGTTTGTCGACCATCATTTCCTTCTTCCAGGATTCAGGTTCACAAACGACATGGCCACCCGCACTGTGCGTGACCGTCACCACAAGCCCACGGCGGCGGCCTACCCCCCCACGATGGGCTTGCCACTCGTAACTCAGTCACGTCGGCGCACCAGCCAGCCCGTTGGCGGCCGCCAGAGGTGGACAGCCTAAACATTGTTTCCCCCATTTCTCCGACTGGCATGGCCACGGAGTTCAGCCCGAGATTGACGCACGAGCGCATGCAGGTGCGGGGCCCCCAGGAGCCCGCCGGGGAGTTACCCTGCCCAACATGATCGTTTGGGTTACGCGCCGTGGTCATCGCCCCCTCGTCGACCGACTCGCAGCATTTCGACGCGGCGCCCGGCACGCGCTGTCGATAGTGAACTCCGACGGCGACGGCCAACCCAACATGCCGGCGCGCATCGTAACCCAATCGCCATCATGTCGTTGGCCCCGATCACATCAGCACACAATCTCATCGTCTGCCGAGCTAGCAATGTCGATATGTCCGAACCCAGTCGGCATGAAATGTGGAGTAACGGCCCGTCCAACGAAGGAAGCTACCCCACTGGGCTTCGGCAATCACACAAGTGCACTAGAAGATATGCTTGATTCCGACCATGCTGCCAAATTGAGAGCCGCCTGGTTTCGGGTTGGAGTTGGGTGCGCCGGTACTGACCGACATGGCAAGCTGCCCTCCATTGTCGATATAGCCAGCTGTGGCGTAAACGGAAGTCCGCTTGGAAAACGCGTAGGAGCCACGCAGCGCGTACAGCATCGCCTTGTCTCCACTGTTGCGGTAGTTGAGGTAGTAGACTTGGCCCGCCAGCGTGAATGCCGGCGTGATGTCGTAGGCGAGGCCGCCGTACCATAGTTCGCTGCGCGGTGTGCTGCTGCCCTCGTTGTCGCGACGAATCACGCCCGCACCCAGCTTAGCTTGTGAGAGAACAACATAGCCGCTTATCAGAAGGCGGTCGTCGGTCAAATCCTTGCTAGTGAGGCCGGCAAATGCTCCAGGACCACCGCGCAGAGAATCATAGCTGGCCGCGACCCCCCACCAATTGGACTCGTACTGAACCAGCGCCGACCACTCGCGACATGACGACTTGCTAGCGGCATTCTCACCCGCGCAGTTCGTGCCGGCGGCGCTTGGACCGGCGTTGACTGTGTCACGGCCGAAGCTGTAAGTGGCGCCGATGGTCAGCCCCCCAAACTTCCCCTTGTATGCCACCGCGTTGTCTGCGCGCGGATTTGCGATGTAGCTGTCGAGCGAGCTCGATCCATAGATATTAGGGCCAAGGATGTCCGAATCCAGATTTGCCCAAAACAACATCGTGTATTGCCTTCCAAGCGATAGCTGCCCCCATTCCCCCGACAACCCCACCAGCGCCTGCCTGCCGAAAAGTCGACCGCCTTGATTAGCGGTACCAGAATCCGGTGCAAAGCCCGACTCCAGGACAAAAATGCTCTTCAGGCCGCCGCCCAAATCCTCGGAGCCCCGCAGGCCCCAACGGGAAGGCACCGTTCCCGTGAGCGCAGGCATGCGCACCAGGCTATTGCCGGATGGGCCAACGTTATTCACATACTCCACACCGGTGTCGATCACACCGTATGTTGTGACGGACTGGGACCAGGCTAGCACAGGGGCTGCTGCAAACAATGCCGCAACCAGCCTTCGATGGCTCATCATTCTCTCCTCCTTGTTGACGCACAGATCGCACTGGCGATCTATGCCGCCGTTGTGGTTTTGAAAAATTCTTGATGTTATTTGTATAAAATGATTTACGGCTATACCCCAAGATTTGGCTGGAGGCCATCGCCATTTGCATCGCCTAACGGTTGACCTGCTTTGCCGGCAACGAGAAAGCCAGTGCGGCTCCAATGAGGAGGATTGCTCCGAACACCCACATCGCCACTGCGGCACTACCAGTTAGGTCCAACACGGAACCGATGATTCCGTTACTGACAAGTCCCGCGACGTTAGCTACGGAACAAACTACCGCGAACCCCGAGGCCACTGCGGATCCTCGCAGAAAGGACGGAGGCACAGCCCACAAGACCGGTATCGACCCAAAGACCAAACCGTAAGCAACTGTCAGCAAACTGACTGTCATCACAACGTTCTGCGGAAACCACGTACTCGCTACCATGGCCGCGAATCCACCGACTAACGGCAAAATTAGGTGCCAACGGCGTTCCCGGTACCGGTCCGAACTCCATCCGAGGCACAGCAGGCCAATCACGGCAGCAGCGCTCGGGAGGGCAGTGAGCAGCCCAATCTGATAGGTATCGTGCAAACCAGCATTTCGAATGAAAGTCGGCATCCAGAAACTGATTGCGTAGATACAGATGAGGATCGAAAAATCGATGACACCCAGCAACCACACCTTCATGTCCTTTAGTCCGTCCACAAAGCGGTGTGTGCTATGTCCCGCTTCGCCAGCATCGGCGTCTAGAATGCCTGCCACGATCTCCTTTTCCTTCTGCGAAAGCCATCTCGCCTCGTTGGGTGAATTCGCGAGGACGAAGAAAGTCATGATTCCAAGCACGACCGTCGGAATCGCTTCGAGCAGAAAGAGCCATTGCCAGCCATGAAGGCCGCTGGAATTATGAAGGTGAGTCAAGATCCAGCCCGAAAGCGGGCCGCCCACTACACCCGAGAGAGCTGCTCCAAGAAAAAACAGACTCATGACGCGAGCACGACGGTAAGCTGGAAACCAACTAGCCAGGAAGAACGCCACCCCTGGGATGAAGCCTGCTTCCGCAGCGCCAAGTAGAACCCGCAGCGCATAGAACTGCCAAGGAGATGTGACAAACATCATGAGGCCGGACAGAATCCCCCACGTAATCATGATGCGGGCAATCCAGAATCTAGCCCCAACCTTCTGCAAGATAACATTGCCGGGTATTTCACAGAGAATGTACCCAATAAAGAACAAACCAGCGCCCAGACCGTAGGAGGCTTCGCTCATCCCGAGGTCCCGCAGCATTTGCAATTTCGCGAAGCTGATATTAACGCGGTCCAGGTAGGACATGAGATAGCACAACCCTAGGAAGGGTATGAGACGCCAAGCTATCTTTCTGTAAACAGCAGCTTCAATCTCTGCAGGCACGATCCTGATTCCATCTATCGTTCCAGCGGTAATCATGGTTTTAATCTCCTCCGAATTAGTGGAGCAACTTTTTATGGTGAAACTCGGTACCTCGCTCGACTCGTTTGTCCGCTTTCCGTCTGGTCGATACCATCGCGCGATTGCGGTCTAGGTCAACCTGGTGCCATTTTTCACTGTTTGGTGATTGAAACGATCGCGCCGCTACATCGGCTTGGTGAACGGGTGCATGCCAAATACAGGTCTACCGATTTGGCTACCCGATAACTGAGGAAATTTCTTTCGTCGACCGTAGGGTTGTCTACCGTCCAGCAAGAAGACGTACCACCTGATAGGTCAGGACCCCCTCATCACGCTGGTTGAACACCTCAACCTGTGACGCAACGACTGCACGGTTATCCTTCGATGTCTGTTTGACTCCTGTTACCTCCACAGTCGCGCGGATTGAATCTCCGACAATGACGGGTTTGAGCGCTTTCTGATGTGATTCAAGCAGTGCTAGACCCGTACCCTGAATCATTGTTTGAAACAACATGCCTTCAATCAACCCGTATGTGAGCGCCGCAGGTACGATCCGTCCCTTTACCGCGCCGAAACGGGTGCTGTACTCGGCATCGATGAAGATAGCCTCCAACATACCGGTGCAGTTGATGAAGCTGACCAGGTCAGACTCGGTGATGGTTCGGCGGTAGGTGTCGAATCGCTGACCGATCTCCAGATCCTGCCAGACGTAACCCTGTCCCAGCCTCAGTACGCCGTCACTTATCATGATTTTAATTTTCCATAACACAAAACTATCGCAACAAGTTCAGCGTGCATGGCGTTGCGCTGACGAATGCTGCCCCCTGAGATTGGTGGGAGAATCAAAACCAAATATTTTGTTCGAATTTTGCAGGCCGCTTTTCGTTCACCGCAGAGCGCCCCTCTTTGACTTCTGGACCAAAGAATCCAATCATCTCTAGCGCGAGCGACGTGTCAAAAATTGGGCCTGCCTGTCGGAACCAATTATTAAGAGCATATTTAGTCCAGCGTATTGCACTCGGCGCACCTTCGGCCAATCGTATTGCAATATCCAATGACTTCTGCTCCAACTCATCGTCCTCGACTGCCATCGTAACTAGACCAATTCTCTCGGCATCCGCGCCGGACAGTTGATCGCACAAGAGAAGGTAGTACTTAGCCTGCGCCATGCCGCAGAGCAAAGGCCATAGCATGACGGCATGGTCGCCGGCAGCTATCCCCAGTCTCGTGTGGCCATCCATGAGCTTCGCGTCCTTGGTAACTATAGAAATGTCGGCCAACAGCGCACATGCCAGGCCTGCGCCGACCGCCCACCCCCGCACCGCGCTGACGATTGGCTTGCTGCAATTGATCATGTTATAGACGATGTTGTGCGCTTCCTTCATCGTTCGCGCGCGTTCCTCGAACTCGTAAGTGTCGCTGGCGCGCTTGATGTTTCCACCAGCTGAGAAGGACGCGCCGGCTGCTGTGAGTAGCACCGCGGACACGCTTTCGTCAACGTCGATGTCTCGCCAGACCTCACCGAGCTCTCTATGCATATCGGCGTCCATGAAGTTGTGCTTTGTGTCAGTGGTGATCGTGATTCGCAATGTATGAGGATGCGGTCGGTCAAACTTCAGCTTGGTGTAGCGAGCGTAGCGGTCCACGGTGTGTTTCCTTAGTTGTTAAATGATTTCGCGTATGAGAGGCGAAATTCCGCCCTAGCGATGCCGACCACCTGATCTTTCTGCGATGTCGCTGTGATTGTCACCATCACGGTTTCGCCGGATTGCAGAACTGACTCCGTCAGCTCACCTTGCAGCTTAATACGGTCACCTGGCCATACCGGCGCTGTGAAGCGTAGCGCCCAGCCCAGGATATTTTCAGGACCACCGCACCAGTCCTCGAGATACTGGCCGATCCATCCGATCAAGAGATGTCCCGGTACGACCACGTCCGCAAAGCCGGCAATCTTTGCGAATTCATGATCGAGATGCAACGGATTGCCGTCATTGGTCGCAACACACACCCAAGCGATATCGACGCGACTAACGGCTGGACAGAGTTCCTCAATTGGATCTCTCATGGATTCACTCCTTGAACTCGATCGTTGTGTCGCGAACCACAATGGCGGCCTCGCAATCGTCAGTCGAATACGTAGTCTCGATCACGAAAATGCGTTTCGGACGCGTTCCCTGCTTCTCACTAAACTCGACAAGTACACTCTGCCCGTGAAGTTCATCACCTGCACAAATGACAAGTCGCTGCTCCCATGACCACTCCCCTGCGACCGCTCTTTTTTCATTAATGCCAAATGTCTCGAACTTTGCGGAACGCGGTTGTAGTGAGAATGGGTTGATAAAACCAGGGGGCACAACAACGTTTCGGTATCCCGCTGCGATCGCGGCCTCACGATCGAAATAAATAGGGTTGCGGATATGAATGGCCTGTGCGTACTCGACGACCTTGGTATATTCGACGACTCCCCTAAAAGGGGGCGCAGCTACACCGACAAGGTGACTTTGGATATCCCTTTGTGCCTGATTCACTTGAACCTCCTGGAAGTTTTTACGTGTGTTGGTCGACGTCGATCTATACCTTTCGAATTGCGTCTCTCCAGAACGGCGCTCGAAGCTCGTCCTTGACGACCTTGCCGAATGCTGAAAGCGGAAGTGACGGCTTGAATTCGATGCTACGTGGGCTCTTGTATCCACCGATCAGATCTTTGCAATGATGTCGGATCTCCTCCACGGTAAATTCGCGGGCGCCAGGCTTCAGCACCACCACAGCGTGAACCGACTCACCCCACTCGTGGCTGGGAATACCTATGACTGAACAGGCGGCAACTGCCGGGTGCTTCGCAATGGCGTTCTCGACTTCCGCCGCGTAAACGTTCTCCCCCCCCGTGACGATCATGTCTTTGAAGCGATCAGCAATGAACACGAAGCCGTCGTCGTCCATGTAGCCGGCGTCACCTGTCCATAGCCAGCCATTACGGATGGCCGTCTCCGTCTCCACTGGCTTGTTCCAATATCCCTTCATTACGTTGGGTCCGCGCGCGACTATTTCACCGATCGAGCCGCGCGGTACTTCTCTTCCGTTCGCGTCGGCGATCATGATTTCGTTTTCCTGAGCGGCGCGCCCGGTTGATCGAAGCTTTCTCATCTCGGGTGCATGCCATGCTGCGGAAAGCAATGCAACAACGGGAATCTCGGTCAGGCCGTAGAGCTGAACCAAGCCGCTGGGTTGAAACACTTCGAGCGCTCGACGCTGGGTTGTCTCTGCGATTGGCGACCCGCCGTACCAGATCCGCCTGAGACCTGAGAAGTTCGTTTTTTGAACAACCGGAGAATCGAGCAGAACGTGGAGCATTGAGGGGACCAGTAGTACATCCGTGACTTTTCTCTCCTCGATCGCACGCGCCACCTGCGCTGGTTCGAATCCGGATAAGACGATGTGGCGGCCACCATTAAATAGCTGAGCTATTACGTACATTAGCGGCGCGACATGGAACAACGGCGCGGTATGAAGAGAAACGGAACCGAAGCCATACTCTTCGCAAAGAAACGTCATGGCCGGAACACCGATGTTGGTGTGACTGAGCATCACTCCTTTTGGAAATCCGGTTGTGCCTCCGGTGTAGAAGATGCCGGCTATATCGTCTCCGTGGCGGTAGCTATCCTCAATCGGCTCACCATCTTCAATGAGATCTTCGTAGGAAAGCGTGCCATTAGGCTTCTCTTCTTCATCAAGGTAAATAATGTGCTCAAGCGTAGTGCTACCCTCGCGCAATTCATCGATCTTCGACTTGTGCGCGCTGTCTACAAACATCACCTCGGACTGCGAGTCGTCTAGCGAATAGAGAATCTCTGGTGTGGCCCAACGCGTATTTATCGGATTCACGACCGCGCCGGCCCACCATACCGCCAAGTAGTACTCTATATATCGGTCAGAGTTCAGTGCGAGGATAGCAACACGATCGCCCGTTTTTACGCCGATAGTACGCAGCGCACCGGCCAGCCTGGCCACGCGGTCAGCCAATTGTCGAAATGTATGGGTGCGTCCTTCGTAGAACGTGGCTACGCTGCTCGGCTCGTGCCGGACAGCACGATGCAGGCCTAATGTCAGATGCATTTTTCAGATTACTCGTTGAAGTTTCGCAAAATTGCACTGCACCGATTGCTGGCGCCGGGCGCTACCAATCGGCTGCAGTGACGGAATCGCCATCTCCGCCGCCCCCTCGGGATCAATGCCTAGTAGCCGGAAATGCAGCTGGCAATTTCAAAGGTGGCGACTAACTGTTTGGAATCACGTGTCCAGCGCTCGTACGCACTGAAAGTGCACTTCCGCTCGCATGTACGTTCCACATAGAGCTCTCTGATCACTAAGCATTACGTTTGTCTCCGTCGCCTTCCATGGAGGCCTAATTTTTTGGTCATAGTTCACATACGTGAACTCACATCCTGTATGTGAACAAAGTATAGGTGTGCAATTCACGCTCAGTCAAGGAGGAGATTCTCAGAAGAAGCCGACTTGCCGCGGAACCGTTCCGGACAGGCATGCTGGTGATGCGACGATCCAGGGATGCAGGAGCGTGCCGTACGGCTCAGTTCCGGCCGATGGCGCAACGCTGGCGATCTCATAGCATTGGATGCAGAGTTCTCGGTATGACGGGCAGGGGGTTGCGGGGCAGCACCGCGATGTCCAGAGCCTATCGGCAACCCCTCCGCTCATGGATCCAATACTTATCAGGCTGGTGAAGCACCTCCGGCAGAAGTCAGTTCGGAGTCAGCATGTGCGTTGATATGAGACCCTCGCACGACCCTGAACATGCGATGCGTGGCGCAGGCACTGTTCGCCGAGCGGCGACTTAACGACTTCGTGCCCAATCCCATCCACTACGCATGTAGCCGTACCATGGCCAATCAAGCGCTGGCGAAGATGAACTGGCCGTTCGCGGGAATGTACGATGCGGATCTTGGAGGCGCGCGCGAGAGTATCGCGCCGGAGAAGTTGTGGCGGGGCCATGCCTGCAGGTGCTCTCTAACAGCCCTCTTCCGCTGGTTCGTCGGTCTGGCCATGGCCGACGAGGCCTGCGGGCCCCACGGTGTTCACCTACAACCGCAAACGACCGATCCGTGCTTGCTATTGCGCAAGAGAAGAGCTGGCCGACTGGCGAACACGTCAGCGTCGACGGTACGCTGATTTAAGCTTGGACGGACCTCAAGAGCTTTGTCCGCAAGGATGGCGAGGACAACAACAACCACGGTGGCGAATGCAAAGGCGGCAAGCGGAGTAGCGAGCCCAGGAGTCCAGGAGTCCAGGAGTCCAGGAGTCCAGGACGGACAATGATGCTCTGCTGTTCTGTATCGGCAAAACTTTCAGTGAATTGCGTTACATGGGCACCCCCTGAGCGGTATAACCGTTCACAGCCTGGTGCCAGGGCCATGGTGACAGTCGCCGACGGCCGTGCAGAACGCGAGGCCACCAAGGTCATGGTCGACGATGCTCTCCAGGCGGCGAAGGATTCAGACACAGCGATCACGCCAGGTGCAGACAAGAGCTATGATGCAGCGGAGTTCGCTGACGCTTCCCTGGAGATGAACGTCACTGGATAGCGTCAAGCAGGATGTCCGGTTTACCGACAAACATCTTGGCCGCCGGACAAAATGATTGTCGCCTCCCACGTCACGCCGCACGTGCATGCCGCGTGCCCATCCTCCCTGCGGTTAGCATGACGTAACCGACCATGGCACGCCGTTAGCCAAAAGTGTCAGGCAGCGGGCTGCGCCACAGCCTGCGCGGTGGAGCTTCGTTGATATTGCCTTGGAGAGCACGACATCACTCGCTTGAACGCGGTGCTGAATGCGCTTTCGGAATCGTAGCCGAGCGAATATGCGATGGATGATATGTGTTCGTCAGTATGACGCAGCCGATCGCCGGCGACTAGCATTCGCCATCGCGTCAGGTACTCCATCGGTGCCACGCCAACCACTTGCTTGAAGCGATAGGCAAAGGCCGATCGCGACATTCCTGCCACGCGGGCAAAGTCTTCGACGCTCCAGCGATTTGCTGGCGCGGCATGCATGGCACCGACCACCCTACTCAGATTACGGTCCGACAGCGCGGCGAGCCATCCACTGCCACTCTGACTCGTCGCCTTCAGATGAACACGCAATATCTCAACAAACATGAGGTGCGCAAGATGTTCTGCCATTCGGGATCTGCCAGGCTGCCGGTCGCGAAGTTCTTCCGTGAATCGCTCCAATGCCCATCGCAGCACCATTGCCTGGGACGAACCTTCGTTGATGTGTGCCAAGGGGGGTAACGTGCCGATCAGCAAAGCGGCCGGTTCACCGGCAAATGCGAATCGTCCACCGAAAATCACGACATCGTCGCCACCACAGTGCCAGACTAGCTCGTCAGCCGCAATCCTCTGAACAATCGCCCGAGAGTCGATCGGCTGTATGGTCGGGTCGCTGGCCAGCGTGAAAGACTTCCCCCGCGTCAGAAGAAAACAATCACCTTCCCGCAACTGCAACGGCTCCGGTTCACCGTCGACCAGAAGCCAACAGCTACCCCGCCCGACTGCACTGAACTTGATCCCCTCCTGCGCGGGAAACTCGATCGCCCACGCCCCACCCGCGCTCAGCGTAGCCGAAAGATAGCTTTGGATGCGCAGTAAAGATAGGACATCGGAAAGTGGATCCATGATTACTTTTATGGACGATTAACAAAGTTTCCCGGACTCTATCACGTAGATTGCCCATTCGTTCCTCTATATCATTCTTCCCGGGGCAAGACGGGTCTTTGTAGAAACCTCGACGCAAGGCTCAGGCGAGTCCATGAAATACGCGCGACAACACGCTCAACGCAAAGAACTGGCCATCGTCACCTCTTCCTTTCAGCCAGAGGCATACCGCTTTAGCTCTCGGTAAGCAGTGCAGAGATGTAGCCGGGCCAATCCGTGTGAGGGTACGCGTGGATGAGAACCGGCGTCACGGCACGTTGGCGCGTCCGAAAGTCTGCACCCGGCCTTTGACCAAGACAAACCGACATCATGAACAAAACACTCAAGATTGGGCTGGGCTGCTCCGCCCTGTTGGCTCTCGCCGCGATTGGCGCTGGGGTACTTCACGTCCGCGCGCAAGCGGCAAGCAAGACGAGCGCAGCAGGAGTCCCGGCCACGAAAGTGGCAGTGGCCGTGGCCGAGCAATCCGACCTCCCCGGCTTCCTGACAGGCATCGGTTCGCTCGAAGCCACCCGGCAAGTGCTTGTAACGGCGGAGACAAGTGGTCTCATTTCGCGAATCCTGTTCTACCCAGGCGGCAGGGTGCGGACGGGACAGGTGTTGGTGCAACTGAATGACGCGCCAGAACAAGGCGATCTCGCACGCCTGAAGGCCCAAGCCAGTAATGCCCGGGCCATGCTCGAACGCACGCGCCGCCTATTGCCGCAGCAGGCCGCCACGCAGGAGCAACTTGATCAAGCACAGTCAGCCTACGACCAGACAGAAGGCGAGATCCGGCGCACTCAGGCCCTGATAGAGCAAAAGCGCATCAAGGCGCCCTTCGACGGTGTACTGGGTGTACGGCGCGTGAACCTGGGGCAATTCGTCCATACTGGTGACGGGATGGTGTCCCTCACGGACTCACACACCCTGTACGCCAATGTCACGCTGCCGGAGCGGGCATTGCGCGAGGTAAGGCCCGACCAGGTCATGACTGTCGCGGTGGATGCGCATCCGAACCGCCGTTTCACCGGCAAGGTCAGCACCATTGAGCCGCAGATCGATAGCGGCACCCGGACGCTCCTAGTGCAAGCCACGCTGGAAAACACGGACGGTGCTCTCACGCCCGGCATGTACGTCAATGCTCGCGTGGCGCTGCCGCCACGACCAGCTGTGGTCACCGTTCCCGAGACTGCGGTCAGCTACAGCGCCTATGGCGAGTTCGTCTATGTCTTGCAAGACATGAACCCGAAGGCCCTCAGCGTCCGCCAGTCGTATGTGAAAACCGGAGAGCACATAGAAGGAAAGGTGGTCGTCACCGAAGGTATCCACGCCGGCGAGCGCGTAGTGACGTCGGGCCAGTTGCGATTGCACAACGGCGCCGCAGTGCAAGTTGTTGGCCACGACACCGTGGCCGTGGTACCGAACGGCAGCGACGTCGCGCGCCAATAGTCACGACAAGAAATCTCATCATGAAATTTACTGATCTTTTCGTCCGACGACCCGTGCTGGCACTGGTCGTCAGCACGTTGATACTGCTCATGGGCCTGCGCGCGTTGGGCGGGCTGCCAATACGTCAGTATCCGCTGACCGAGAGTTCCACGCTAACCATTACCACCCAATACCCCGGTGCGTCGCCGGAACTCATGCAAGGGTTCGTGACGCAGCCTATCGCTCAGTCTGTCGCCACCGTCGAGAACATCGACTACTTGACCTCCTCCTCAACGCAAGGGAGAAGCATCATTACATTGCGGATGAAGCTGAACGCAGACTCGAACAAGGCCATGACTCAGATCATGGCCAAAATGAACGAAGTCAAGTATCGGCTCCCGAAGGAGGCTTACGACCCCGTACTGACGAAGTCGTCCGGTGACGCCACGGCCGTGGCCTATGTAGGGTTCGCGAGCAAGACGATGTCCATCCCCGCGCTGACCGACTACGTCTCCCGCGTCGTGCAGCCCCAGTTCTCTTCGATCGAGGGCGTTGCCAGCCTTGATCTCAATGGCGGTCAGCGGATGGCGATGCGTATATGGCTGGACGCCGATCGCCTGGCTGCGCGCAACATCTCAGCTGGCGAGATCGCGCAGGCGCTGCGCGACAACAATGTGCAAGCTGCCCCGGGGCAGGCCAAGGGACTCTATGTCGTGTCCAACATTCAGGTGAATACCGATCTGATCAACGTGGGGGAATTCCGCGACATGGTGATCAAACGAACGATTAGCGGTATTGTCCGGCTGAGCGACGTCGCGACCGTAGAACTGGGTGCGGCTTCGGCAGACACCAGCGCGACTATGGATGGTGTGAAGGCCGTCTATTTTGGCCTAAACGCCGCGCCTAACGGCAATCCGCTCACCATTGTCAGCAAGGTCAATGAGTTGCTGCCAGAAATCAAAAAGAGCCTGCCTCCCGACGTGCAGGTGGCGGTTCCGTTCGAGCTCGCACGCTTTATTAGCGCCTCCATTGACGAAGTCCGAAGCACGCTGTTCGAGGCCATTGCCATTGTTGTGTGCGTGATCTTCCTGTGCCTTGGCTCATGGCGCGCAGTGATCATTCCGGTGGTAACCATACCGCTGTCGATGCTCGGCGCCGCGGCGTTCATGGCGTTGTTTGGCTTCAGCATCAACCTGCTCACACTGTTGGCCATGGTGCTCGCGATCGGCCTGGTCGTAGACGATGCCATCGTGGTGGTGGAGAACGTCCACCGCCATATCGAGGAAGGCAAGTCGCCGGTGCAGGCTGCACTGATCGGCGCACGCGAGGTTGCCGCGCCAGTGATCGCCATGACGATCACCTTAGCTGCGGTGTATGCGCCGATCGGACTCATGGGCGGCCTAACGGGCACGCTATTCAAGGAGTTCGCCTTCACGTTGGCCGGTTCTGTGGTCGTGTCTGGCGTCATCGCGCTCACGCTGTCGCCGGTCATGAGTTCCTTCCTGCTCGACAGCAAGGCGTCCGAAGGACGGATGGCGCGCCGCGCGGAGCAGATATTTCAACAGGTAGGTACCGCATACGGCCGTCTCCTCGATATCTCTTTGCATCACCGCTGGTTCAGCGGCGCGCTGGCAGCGATCGTCTTCGTTAGCCTGCCGTTGCTCTACCGCAGCGCACAAAGCGAGTTGGCGCCCGTGGAGGATCAGTCCACCGTTCTCACGGCCATCAAGTCACCCCAAAACGCCAATATTGACTATGTGGAAAAATTTGGCCAAAAGTGGAATGACGCCATGAGGACACTTCCTGAACAGAGCAATCTGTGGCTAATCAATGGCTCTGGCGGCGTAGCCAACAGTATCGCGGGCGTCAACTTTGTTGACTGGGACAAGCGAAAGCGCAATGCCGACCAAATTCAGGTAGACATGCAAAGCAGGGCCAACGACATCGAGGGCAGCAATGTCTTTGCTTTTCAGCTGCCATCGCTGCCTGGCTCGACCGGGGGGCTGCCTGTTCAACTGGTCATCAAAAGCGCGGGAGATCACCGTCTCGTATATGAAACCATRGAGACATTGAAGCAATCGGCACGCAAGAGTGGCCTATTCATGGTCGTGGACAGCGACCTGGACTACAACAATCCAGCGGTCCACATCCAGATAGATCGTACCAAGGCAAATAGCTTGGGGATCACCATGAAGGACATCGGCGACACACTCGCAGTTCTAGTCGGCGAAAACTACATCAATCGATTTGGCACCGACGGAAGATCTTACGACGTGATCCCGCAGAGCTTACGCAATGAGCGTATTTCGCCAGAGGCACTGTCGCGCTATTACGTCAAGAGCGCAACGGGCGAGCAAGTTCCGCTGTCGAATTTGGTGCGCCTGTCCACGGGCGTGGAGGCTAATCAGCTGACTCAGTTCAATCAGTTGAATTCAGCCACGTTTCAGGCCATTCCAAATCCGGGTGTGACAATGGGCGACGCGGTACAGTTCCTGACCGAACAAGCTAGGGCGCTCCCCCCCGGCTTCACCTATGATTGGCTGTCAGATGCGCGTCAGTACACGCAGGAAGGTTCAGCGCTCATGATGGCTTTCCTTTTCGCAATCATCGTTATCTATCTTATCCTGGCAGCCCAATATGAAAGCCTGAGAGATCCGTTCATCATTCTGATCAGCGTACCAATGTCGATCTGTGGCGCCCTCATCCCGCTGGCGCTAGGCTTTGCCACCATCAACATCTATACGCAGATAGGCCTGGTCACCCTGATCGGGCTGATCAGCAAGCACGGAATCCTAATGGTCGAATTCGCCAACGAGATGCAGGTGAAAGCGGGCTTGGATCGACGCGCGGCCATCGAGCACTCGGCGAGAATGCGGCTGCGCCCGATCCTGATGACGACGGCCGCCATGGTTGTCGGCCTAGTTCCCCTTTTGTTTGCATCGGGTGCAGGCGCGAACAGCCGATACGACCTTGGTCTAGTGATCGTGGTAGGCATGCTCGTTGGTACGGTCTTTACGCTGTTCGTGCTTCCGACGGTATACACGATCATCGCTGTCGACCACCGCGCGACGCGCGAGATCGCGGGTGCGCGCACGACACTGCTAGCGGATTCCGCCGATGCCGTCCTTAACTTAAAGCCCACGGAAGCGGATCGTGCATAAGGAAAAGTCCATGAACAAGACACGATACACTCCTATTCTTCACACGGCCGCGATTCTCGGTGCCATCGTCCTCTCTGGGTGTGCGGTCGGTCCGGACTTTAGGCCTCCGGTCGAGGCAGCAGTCACGATAATCAGCCCCGAGCAGGCGCTTTTCACCTCTGACCGAATTCAGCGCGATTGGTGGCGTCAACTGCAGGATCCGCAACTGGACCGGCTCGTCAACCTGTCGCTCGAACGCAATCACGATATCCGAATCGCTCACTCGCGCCTGTTGGAGTCACGCGCCGTGCTGGATGAGAAAACCCTGGACCAATTTCCGACTGTCACGGCAAACGCAGGCTATCACCGGAGCATGTCACAGGCCAACCCGGGGCCCGTCGGCCAGCGCAACCTAGTACAGAACTTCCACGCAAGCATCGACGCAAACTGGGAGATCGACCTATTCGGGCGCCTGCGACGTACGGCTGAGGCGTCCGCGGCCCGAAGCAATGCGGCAGAGGCGGACCTAGCTCAAGCGCGCATTGTCGTGGTCGCAGAGGTGGCCCGCAACTACTATGAAATGCGCGGAGCCGAACGGCACTTGGAGCTTGCACAGGCGAATCTCGAAATCCGTCAAGCCACCTTGCGAGTCACGGAATCGATGGCCTCTGCTGGGCGAGCCCAGGCCAGCGACTTGGCCAGCGCACGTGCCGAGCTAGCAAGCACCAAGGCTCTGATCCCGCAATTTGAGACATCGCGCCGCTTGGCACTCTATCACCTCGCGATCCTCGCCGCGTTGCGGCCAAATGAGTTAGGGGAGCTTGCGCAGCAATCGAAGCTGCCCATTCTAGACACGCATCTGCCGATTGGCGACCTAAGCAGCTTGCTGCGCCGACGACCGGACGTCGCAAGTGCGGAGTCCTCGTGGGCAGCTGCGACGGCCGAGGTGGGGGCAGCCACAGCAGAGCTATATCCACGTATTGACCTCGGCGCATTCCTCGGCTTTGTGGCCATGCGAGGCGTCGATCTTGGAAGCAGTTCTAGCCGCGCATTCGGCGTGACGCCGCTCATTAGTTGGCCTGCATTGCATCTGGCAAGCGTGCGCGCACGTCAACGTGCATTCCAGGCAAGCGAACAAACTGCGCAGGCGCGGTATGAGCAAACGGTCTTGCGCGCACTCGAGGAGGTTGAAGCTGCCTTGACCACGTATGGCCAGACGCAGCAACGTGTGCGCGACCTTGCACAGGCGGCCGACCAAAGCCAACAGGCCGCATCGCTGCTGCACACGCAGTATCGCGAAGGCCGGGCATCATACCTGTCTGAATTGGACGCGCAGCGTACGCTCTTGCGCATACAAGACGGGTTGGCCGATGCAGAAACGGCATCCTATATCAGCCTCATCGTGCTATACAAGGCATTGGGAGGTGGTTGGGAGCCCCCTGCGGCGCCGGCCGATTCGTGAGCGGTTTCAGCCTCCTTCGGAGCAGGCTTAAATCAGATCCTTGAGCAGGTCAAAATCAATCGTGATTGATGATCACGCTCATCGCCCACAAGAGCGCAACGAAGGAGAGACTCATCATAATCTCCATCCCTGCTACCACGATTCGCGTGTATCGCCACCCCGGTCCTCTTGATCGAAGGCCGCCTGCTTAATTCTTTGCAGACTTGCTGGTTGCGGTTGCGGGCATGTTCGTGACTCCCCACCAGCACGGGCGTAGAGCATCGGGCACAAGGCAGCTCTGCATTGTTGCGTCGGGAAACACTGAAACAGCGACGGCGGAGCGGCGGATGCCCTTGTGCCGAATTGCTCCCGTGGATCTGGACGGGCCCCCAAGGGTTCGAGCAGAAGGCAGCAAACTGCCATTCTTACCCAGAACTGGAGTGGATACTCTTCCTTCACGCGGAAGCCAGTGACCAAACGGCCACCTGTCGGCCACCCGGTACGTCGAGTTCACATGCGCGTCCCTCCTGCGTGCGGAGAGCCAGCGCACAGCTGTGGCACTGTGGCACGGCACTGCGCACCCGCACGTGATTGTACACACAGAAACGTAGACGCCGCTGCACTCCGACAATCGAAACGCCGCCAACAGGACGTCCCTTGATGGCGCTCTCAGGAGTGCCGTCCCGACGGAAGTACGGCATCTCCACCACCACTTGCCAACCTAAGCCGCAAAGTTGCCACTCCCTACCATTGCGCCCTCAACATCCTGCTGGGCTCGAAATCACTTAGAATAGGATCCGGCACAACTTCTCGTTCAAAAGACTTGTATGGCGAAATCTGCTTTCCGGGCGTTGGCAATCATGGAATTTGTTGCGCAATGCAAGACCGGCGCCACCCATTCCGAGATTGCCGCAGGCCTCGGTATTCCGAAGAGCAGCTTGACGGGGCTTTTACGCGACCTCCAGCAGCCCGGTTACCTGCACCTAGACGAAGGAACGGCTCGATATTCGATCGGCTCGCAGGTCATGTATCTCGCCAACGCCTATCTCAGGAACCTGAATATTGTTCGCGAGGGAGCGCCCTTCGTTCACAAGCTGTATGTGGAGTTGGACGAATTTTCATGTTTGACGCTACCGAAGGGCAACGATTGCATTGTGGTTTGCGCAGAGAGTTCCCCGTCGCCCCTTGCGCATACATTGAATCTTGGAGAGCGATTACCTATGCTTGCCAATGCTGCGGGTCGCGCAATCTTAGCGTTCTTGGATGACACCGAAATCGACGAGTATCTCTCTACGCATCAGCCAATTGCTTATACGGCGCGCACTCTGACAAAGATTAAGGATATACACAAGGAACTTACCGAAGTACGAAAGGTCGGGATCGCGTATGGGCGGGAGGAGTACATGCCTGGCATAACCGCGCTGGCTGCACCGGTCTTCAATATCCAGGGACGCCCCATCGCCTCGATTGCCGTGGCCTTGCCGACTGTGCGGCTCACTAAGGGATTGGAACGCAAGATCGAATCTGTCCTGGTGACCCAAGCGACCGCGCTCTCAAGACGCCTGGGTGCCGAGTCAACGAAACGGCCGCGCGTTAATCCGAGCAACTCTGGTGACGAGTGAGCGCTATCTGCAGGTGAGCCCCCATCCAGCCATGCCCGACAAGCGCTCCTTGTAATGGTGTAGCCAAATCCGGGGGCCACGATCGCAGACGGAAGTCCGTCGATTCGCCTGTCAGGTGGGTACCAACGCTTGAAATTGCGTACGTCCTTGCCATGGAGGACGGCACATCTCACTGTAGCAACGCTTTGGGTCCCGGCATCGGCGCATGTTTCCATTCCTCTTCATGCGCTAGCCAACGAAACTGATGTGGCTAGGTTTCGTCGCTCTGCTCTACGAGCAGAATCCCGTCTTGGCCTACCCCAGAGAAAGGGCGATCAAGCCCGCTGAGATCTGAACCTACCTAATGACAGTGCCAGCGACCACCCCCAAATAGCCAGACAACCGATGCAGGATCAGCGTTTCGGCCTCCACCATAATCCGCTCCTTCGTGTCCT
Source organism: Cupriavidus sp. 01L45 (assembly GCF_056399885.1). Classification (NCBI taxonomy): domain Bacteria; kingdom Pseudomonadati; phylum Pseudomonadota; class Betaproteobacteria; order Burkholderiales; family Burkholderiaceae; genus Cupriavidus; species Cupriavidus sp. 01L45. Next base: position 19,021 of record NZ_JBFTSG010000016.1, read on the forward strand.
TGACCGTCGGAATATCGTTGATTAGACCGGCAACCATTCCGCAGCTCCAAGCTCCAGCGTCCATCTCTCCGTCAACCATGACGCGAGGGTAAACGCCGGCCGCTTGCTCGTGGATGTCCGATATCTGGTGTGGATTCAACCGGTCGATGCAACACACTATGAACTGTGTGAGCGGGCCACCGGCACAGCATCCCGGCGAGGAGCGCCCCATCGTGCAGCCGATCATCGGCAAGGAAAAACCCTTGTCACGGGGCGCGCTGCACCTGGTGCTGAAGGAGGTGTTCGGGATGGCCGCCGCGCGCCTGCGCGCGCGCGGCCCCGAGTGGGCAAGCCGGGCCGCGGTGCTGGCCAGCGCGTCAGCGCACTGGCTGCGCCATACCGCGGGGTCGCACATGGCCGACCAGCAGGTGGACCTGCGTTTCGTGCGGGACAATTTCGGGCATGCATCCATCGCCACGACCAGCGCCTACCTGCACACCGAAGACGATGCACGGCATGAGGCCACGCAGGAACGTCACCGGATCGGGTGGACGCGCGAAACGTGACGGGCGGCCAGCATGCCTGCTTTGGTCAATGCCCCGCCGCGGCGCTGGCGAAACAAGACTACAGTGTAGCGCGTCAGCTTTGGACTCCAGACCGACTTCTCGAACGGCATCGATAGCACTGAAGCGGGCCGATCGACGTAAAAAATGCGTCTCGAAACCGAGCGGACGCCGAAGCCACGAACGGCAGGATAACCGTTCCAGCCCCCTTCAGGAACCGGCACAAGCTGTCGTTAATACAAGCAGCGTCACTACAGCAACCGTACGCACAACCAGCATGACCTGCCACGATACCCCGGAAAGCACGCTACAGGCCGCCTTCTTGCGGCATCAAGAAACCCTTGCCCCGCCGAACCGCGTGTTCGGCGACGACGACAGTGCCGTATACCGAACCCTGCTGGAATCGACCAAAGCCATCCCCTGGAAAATCGACTGGGCGACTATGGAATTCGCCTATATCGGTCCACAGATCGAAGCGCTCTTGGGCTGGGCGCCGTCGACCTGGAGGAACGTCAACGATTGGGCCGAGCGTATGCATCCGGACGACCGCACAGCGGTGGTCGAGTTTTGCGTTGCACAGTCGCAGGCKGGCACCGATCACGAAGCCGACTATCGCGCGCTCACGCGCGACGGCGGATACATATGGTTGCGCGACGTCGTGCACGTCGTGCGCAACGCCAAAGGCGATGTCGATTCACTGATCGGCTTTATGTTCGACATCAGCGAGCGCAAGCGCACGGAGGAAAAGCTCGCGCAACTGCAGAAGGAACTCGAACACCTTTCGTTCAGAGAACGCCTGACGGGAGTAGGCAACCGCCGCATGTTCAACAGCGTGATGGAACGCGAATGGGCGACAGCGAAAGAAAACGGCAAGCCGCTGTCGTTAATCATGATCGATATCGACTTCTTCAAGTCGTACAACGATTACTACGGCCACCTGCAGGGGGACGAATGTCTGAAGCGGATCGCCCGCCTGCTGGGCGAAGTGGCCGGCCCGGGCAATGTGCTTGTCCGCTTCGGCGGCGAGGAATTCTTGCTGGTGTTGGCCGACACCGATGCGGAGGCCGCTGTGAGAATCGCCGAACGCTGCCGCGCTTTTATCGCGGAGGAAGCGATTGCGCATGTGCGCTCGCCGTACAACCAGTGCGTGACGGCGAGCTTCGGCGTCGGCACGATCGTGCCGACTGAGCGCATGGACCCGACCGCGTTCCTAAACCTAATCGACGCGCAGTTGTATCACGCAAAGGAAAATGGCCGAAATCGCATTTCCTGCGTCGATCGCGCGGGTATGCTGGGGGAGTCGTTCAAGTTACATTCGCGCTGAAATATGCCCGTCCGCCCCTGACGTAGATACTGGCTGAAGCACAAGCAAGTCAAGGCCGCACCACGGGCCAAGACGCGTCGCGCCCCCCTAACTAAGGCTTCAGCCCGCCCGACTAAGCCCGTAAATGAGCCCGCTAAGCCCGTCGATCCGGTGCCGCAGGCCATCGTGAAGCTGCAAAATCGTTTCCCGCAAACCTTTCTGAAGCGTCCAGCTGTTGCAGATCGTTATTTCGGCTAATGGCAACCTCAAATTCCGCAAATGTGGGTGCCAGCCAGGATAGATGAAGGAAAAACGCTCTTCTCCTGCCGATGCTCGCGAGTGCTTTCAATGAAGATCTCCCTGGCGCGCAGATCGTGGCATGAACGCGGATCGCCAGAATACCCCTATTTTTCCGATCTTTCGCGAGGTCATACGCATGGCTCTACCGAACTATCACCTTCCCCGTCCGCCCTGCCCGGCCAGCAATCGTGAAGTGTAGATAGAATGGTCGCCTCCCGCCCTCTGCAGGACACGTACCATGGCATGAAGCGCAAGGCTATCTTTCGATAGACAGCGTCAGCTGACGGGGTGCATTCTGCAGCCAGTGCACTTGTACTGATATTGACGTTTATCACAGTCGTCTCCTTGTTTCGGCTCTGTCGGCCATATTCTTCCCAGCACGCGTTGCGCGGCACCCGGCCGGGTTGACTGCTTATGCGCCAGTAAAGTGCGCCTGCCTGCGTTCAACGAAGTGGGCCACGCCTTCCTTGAAGTCCGCGCTCTGGATACTGGCGAACATCTCCTCATTGGCCTGCCGGGTGGCCTCGACCAGGCTTTGGAAAGGCACCTCTCCAAGCTGCTTTTTTATCACGCCGATCGAACGCGGTGACACGTTCTGGGCCAGGTCCTCCGCGTAGCGCAGCGTTTCGGGAAGCAGGCTGTCTACGTCATAAAGCCGGTTCACCAGACCCATCTGCAGAGCCTCCGTCGCCGATACCTTGCGCGCTGAGTAGAGCAGGTCGGCGGCATGCCCGGGGCCGACCACACGCGGCAGCATCCAGGAGATGCCGTGCTCGGCAATTAGCCCGCGCTTGGCAAAGGCCGTGCTGAACGCCGCCTTGTCGCTGGCAAAGCGAATATCGCTGTAGAGCGCGAAGACGAGCCCCAGCCCCGCCGCCGCGCCATTGATGGCGGCAATCACCGGCTTGCGCATGGCGGGGAAGTAGCCGTAGCGCGTCTGGTAGTCTGGGCGGCGGTTCATGTCGAACGGCCGCATCCATTGCGCGGCGCGGATATCGCCAGGCGGCAGGATCTCGAGTTCCTCGATGTCCATGCCGGCGCAGAAACCGCGGCCGGCACCGGTCAGCACCACCACGCGGACCGTGTTGTCGCGGTCGACGTCTTCCATAGCCTGGCGGAGTTCCGCCTCCATTACCTTGGTGAGGGCGTTGAGCTTGTCGGGGCGGTTGAGCGTGATGACGGCGATGCGGTTGTCCGTGCCGGCTTTGGTGAGTTCGATCTGCGTGTACATGCTTTTTGCTCCGAGATGTTGCTGAGGACGTGGCTCAGGGAAGTTGAATCGACTTGGGCTCGAGGAATTCCTCCAGCCCGAAGACGCCGCCCTCTCGCCCGACGCCCGACATGCCGAACCCGCCGAACGGGGCGAGCGCGTTGAACCGCCCGCCATTCACATCGACCTGCCCGGCGCGCAATTCGCGCGCCACTGCTTGGCCCTGCTCCGGCGTGGCCGCCCACACCGTGGCCGCGAGGCCGTAGGGCGTGGCGTTGGCAAGCGCGATGGCATCTTCCGGCGTGTCGTAGCAAAGCACGGCCAGCACCGGCCCGAACACTTCCTCGTTGGCCAGACGGCTGTCCGCCGGCACATCGCCGAACACCGTCGGCGCGACGAAGTTGCCGGCGTCGGGCACGGGCGCCTGGCTACCGCCCGCCAGCAGTTCGTAGCCCGCGGCTTCCGCTTCGCAGATAAATGCCAGCACACGCGCTTTCTGCGCCGCTGAGAGCAAGGGGCCCACGCGCGTGGCTGCATTGTCCGGGTCGCCGAGGGTCAGGGAGGCGGCGCTTTCCTTCAGCAATTCGCGGCAATGCGCGTAGGCCTCGCGCGGCACCAGCAGCCGTGTGGTGGCGCTGCAGGTTTGCCCGCTGTTGAGGAAGCAGGACGCCAGCGTGGCCTTGATCGCGCGGCCGAGATCCGCGCCAGGTAGCACCACGGCGGCGGATTTGCCGCCCAACTCCATCGACAGCCGCTTCATGTCGCCTGCGGCAATGGATGCGATCTTGCGGCCCACCGCGGTGGATCCCGTGAACGACAGCATGTTGACGCCGGGATGCGCCACCAGCGCCTCGCCAACCGCCGCGCCACCCAGCACCACGTTCAGCACGCCGCGCGGCAGATCGGCGCGCTCTACAGCGTCCATCAGCCGCACGGCGGTTGCCGGAGCCAGCTCCGACGGCTTTAGTACCACGGTGCAGCCCGCCAGTAAGGCTGGCGCCAGCTTGGCGGTGATCTGGTGCAATGGATAATTCCACGGCGTGATGGCAGCCACCACGCCCACCGGTTCGAGCACGATGCGCGAATTGCCCACGCTACGCTCGAAGCTGAAATCCTCCGCCAGCGCGGCCGTGGCTCGCCACGCGGCAACTGGCGCATCCACCTGGATGCGCTGCGCCAGCTTGAGCGGCATGCCGACCTCGCGCGAGATTTCGCGGGCCAGCTCTGCCGAAACCGCCTCCAGCGCGTCGGCGATCGCCTGCAGGAAGGGCGCCCTGCCCCGCGCACCCAGCGCGCGCCAGCCGGACAGAGCGAGCCTCGCGGCCCCAACCGCCGCGCCGACATCCGCCTCGCTGCCGAACGTCACTGCGGCCAGCGGTGCGCCGGTTGCCGCGTCGTGGATCCGGGCCTCGCCGGTGGGCTTTATCGCCACCCGCGCGCCATCGATGTAATGCTGTGCAATCTGTTTCACTGCTGTTTCTCCTTGCTCGCGCGTTTTTCCAGGAAGGCTGCCATCACGCGCTGGGGTTCGCCGTCCGCATAACATTCGAGCTGGGCGCGGATGCCAGCCACGCAGGCATCGTCGAAGCCCGGCTGGCTCATCGTGCGCAGGCGCTGCTTCGACAGCCGCACGGCCGTGGGCGGCAGCGCCGCCAGCTTGCGTGCGCGCGCCAGCGCGCTGCCCATCAGTTCGTCCGCCGCACATAGCTCCGTCACCAGGCCGATTTCGTACGCCCGCTGCCCGCTGACCAGATCGCCCGAGAGCGACATCTGGATGTTGTGGGTATGGCCCACATGCAGGGTCATCAGGTAGGAGCCGACAATGCTGGCCAGGCCGGCCTTGACCTCTGGCTGGCCCCAGCGACTGTCCGCCGTGGTGATGCGCCAGTCGGCGCACAGCGCCATCTGGAAGCCCGCGCCAGCCGCCACGCCATGCACCGCGGCCACGCAGGGCTTGTCCAGGTCGCGCACAGCCTGGTACATGGCGCGCTGCCGGTTGAGCCAGGGCACGATCTGCTGCCAGGTGACGGCCGCCGCTTCGTCCAGGTCCTGACCCGAGCAGAAGGCGTGYGGCCCGGCGCCCGCTAGCACCACCGCACGCACTTCGGGGGTGCGGTTCAACTCATCCAGGCTGGCGATCAGACACGTGCGCAGCGCATCATTGACGGCATTCATGCGGTCGGGGCGATTCAGCGTCACTACGGCGATGCCGTCTTCCACGGCTACAGTGACTTCGTCTTTGGGTGTGTTTTGCATTTGCATTCCGCGCTCCGTTGTCTCAAGTTTCACGTCATTTCCACAACGGCATCGACTGCCACCACGCCCTGCCCCGCCGGCATCACCATCAGGGGATTGATGTCCACGGCCTTAAGCGAATTGCGGTAAACCAGCGCAAAATTCCCGAGCGCAACAGCGGCAGATGCCAGCGCCTCCAGATCCAGTGCGGGCATGTCACGGTAGCCGTCGAACAGGGGCGCCAGCCGCAGGCGCCGGCAGGCGGCCCGGGCTTCTTCCATGCCGAAAGGCGCCAGCAAAGTGACAATGTCCTTGCGCAGCTCCAGCAAGGTGCCGCCTTCACCGATCATCAGCAGTGGTCCAAGAGCGGGATCCACCGTAACGCCCAGCGCGAACTCGTGCCTGCCCCTGACCATCTGCCCAACCACCACGCGCGGCGTGGCCACGTCCAGCTCGACCAGTTTTGCCAAGCAGGCTTCCGCCGCCGCGCGCACGCTGTCGGCATCGGTCAGCCGCAGCCGCACCAACCCATGTTCGCTCTTGTGCGGCACACTGGCCGCACAGCCCTTGACCACCATGGCACCGCCGCCGAGTGCCGCGAACGCTGCCGCGGCCTCGTCCCCGTTGGCGCATTGCCGGTGCGCCACAACCGGCACGCCGTGTTCGGACAGCAGGGCCAGGCTGGCGTGCTCGTCCAGCAAGCCATTGCCGGCGTACGCCAAGGGTGCCGGGGACGGCAGGATCGACACGGCGCCGCTCAGCCGCCGGTGCCCGGCGTACTGGCTCAGCGCGGCAATCGCGTCGGCCTCCGTGATGTAAGTCGGGATGCCCTGCCCGGCAAATACCTCGCGTACGCTCTGCTGAGGCGCACTAATGATCAGCGGTTTGGCATGCTGGCAAAGAAAGGCCGCCGAATGGCGCGCCAGCGCGTCCACGTCATAGCCGGGCCCCGCCACGGGGATCCCTATCATCACCATGTCGGCTTCCGGGTCGCTGCCCAGTGCATCCAGCACACGCGGGAACATATCGCCCTTACCGAGCAGCGCGGCAGTCATGTCGAGTGGGTTGTTGGCGCTGCCGAAGTCCGGCAGAATCGCCGCCAGGCTGTCTTGCGTGGCAGGGGCCAGTTCGGTCAGCGGCAGCCCGGCCTGCTCGGCCAGGTCGGCTGACATCACGCCCACCGCGCCGCTGTGGCTCATCACCACGGTGCGCCCTTCTGCCGCGTCATGCCCTTGCAGGTAGAGCGCCGTGGCGCGGATGAACTCGTTCATGTCCCGCGCGCGCCAGATGCCGTGCCGCGCCAGGAACGCGTCGACGGTGGCGTCGTTGCCGACCATGGCGCCGGTGTGCGAGGCCGCGGCCACCGCGCCGCGCTGGCTGCTGCCGCTCTTGAGCACTACCACGTGCGCGCCGCGCTGCCGCGCCACCGCGGCGGCGGCAGCCAGGCGTACCGGGCTGGACAACGATTCCAGGTAGACCAGGATCAACCGGATGGCGGGATCGGCCGCCACCGCTTCCGCCATGGCGCAGGCATCTATATCGGCATCGTTGCCGGTGGCAACGAGATAGCGCACGCCCAGTCCCGCCTGACGCAGCAGCGCATAAGGCATCACACTGGCGGCGCCGCTCTGGCTGATGATGGCAATGGGCCCGTCGGCCGGGGCCACCTCCATGAACATGGTGCTGAAATTGAGCACCGCGCCGCTGGCGAAGTTGGCCGTGCCCTGGGCGTTGGGCCCCACCAGCCGCATGCCACCGGCATTGGCCGCCGTCACCAGTTCGTCCTGCCGCTGGCGGCCGGCCTCGCCCGTTTCGCCAAAGCCCGATGCCATCACCACGGCCGCCTTGACGCCGATCTCGCTGCACTGGCGCACCTGCGCCAGTGCAGCCTCACCCGACACGGCGATCACCACGGCATCTGGCACCTCGCAGATATCCTGGACGCTGGCATAGGCCCGATGTCCCTGGATCTCCGCGCGGGCCGGATTGACCGGAAATACCTTGCCCTCGAAGCCAAAGCGGTTCAGGTAATGGATGGGCCGCCCGCCGACCTTGTTGGGATTGTCCGATGCGCCGATCACGGCGACCGAGCGCGGGCGGAACAGCGCTTCAAAATGGGAGTGCATCAGGGAGTTCATGGCAATGCTCTCTCAGTCCAGGCTTGCGCCGGAGGCCTTGACCACCGCCGACCATTTGGCCGCATCGCGCTGGATCAACTGGGAAAATTCCTTGGGCGTGCCGGGCAGCGGCTTTGCACCCAGCGCGGCCAACTGGGCCTTCACATCCGCCTGCGTGAGCACCTTCTGCAGCTCACCATTGAGGCGCGTGATCACATCAGGCGGAGTGCCCTTTGGCGCGGACAGCCCAAACCAGATCGTCACCTCGAAGCCGGGCAAGCCGGACTCCGCCACCGTCGGCACCTTGGGCAGCGCTTCCGAACGGGTTGTGCCGGTCACGCCCAGCGCCTTGACCTTGCCGGCGCTGTGGTACTGCACTTGGCTGGAGACGGTATCGAACATCATCGAGATGCGGCCGCCCAGCAGATCGGTGAACGCCGCGCTCGAGCCCTTGTAGGGCACATGGACGATATCGATGGCGGCCATCGACTTGAACAATTCGCCCGACAGGTGATTGGAGCTGCCGTTGCCAGCCGAACCAAAGGTCAGAGTGCCGGGCTTCTGGCGTGCCAGCGCGATCAGGTCCTTGACGTTGGCGACAGCCAGGGAGGGGGCCACCACCAGCACATTGACGGTCGATGCCACTGACCCGACCGAGTCGAAGGCCTTGGCCGGATCGACCTTCAGGGTTTTGTACAGTGAAGGGTTGATCGCCATCGTCCCAGTCGTCGAGAAGAACAGCGTATAGCCATCCGGTGCGGCCGAGGCGGCGGCTTCGGTGGCAATGGTACCTCCCGCGCCGCCGCGATTGTCTATCACAATAGGCTGGCCAAGCTGCTGCGACAGGTGTTGTCCGATCAGCCGCGCCAGGGCATCCGTGGGGCCGCCCGCGGGGAACGGCACCACCAGCTTGACCGGTTTATCGGGGTAGCCCGCTGCGGTGACGCACAGGCTGGACAAAGCCAGCGCGGCTGGCGCAGCCCAGCGCAGGAAGGAAGTGGTGAATCTCACGTCTGTCTCCGTTGTTGTCTTTGGCCTGCTCTTGTGGTCAGGCGTATTTGCAGTGTAGTGAGCCCGATGAGATTACATAAGCGTATACTCAGATATAGCTGATATCACTAAAAAGCATGGGCATCGGATCCCATCGCTCCCTCAGATATGAACATCAAGCAACTCGAAACACTGGTCCTGGTGGCGGAACTCGGCTCGCTTTCCCGCGCCGCCAAGGCTACTGGCGTCGCGCAATCGCTGGTCAGCCGCAGCATCGGGCAACTGGAGGCCGAATGGGGCGACCGCCTGTTCGAGCGCACGGGCCGCGGCGTGGTGCTGTCCGAGTTCGGCCGGCGCGTCTTTCCGCAAGTGCAGTTGCTGCTGGCCCAGTCGGTCCGCCTGCAGGACGAAGTGAAGGACGCGGCCGGCGTGCCGTCCGGCGTGGTCCACGTGGGCGTGCTGCCGTCCATGGCGCGGCGGGTGGTGACGCAGATGTTCGAGGACACACAGGCCAGGGCACCCGGCGTGCTGCTGCATATCTCCGAGGGCTTCAGCGGCCAGCTGGATGAGCAACTGGCCTCGGGGCGGCTGGATATGGCGGTGATAAACCGCTACGGACACGGCCCACGACAGGATGAAGACATCCTTGGCGAGGTTGCCACCTACCTGATCTGCGCCGCCGCGCATCCCATGGCGAAGCGGCAAAGCATCACCCTGCGCGAGCTGGCCGGCCTGCCGCTGGTGCTGCCGCCCGCGCCCAACGGCTTGCGCTCCATCCTGGACCAGCATGCGCGCCAGCAAGCCATCGCCCTCAATGTGGTGCTGGAAGTGGAGTCGCTTGCCACGATGAAGGAAGTGGCGATGGGCGGGCACGCCATGACCATCCTGCCTATGCTCGGCGTAGACGATGAGATCCGCGCCGGGCAACTGGCCGCGCTGGAGATACGCAACCCGGCCATTCCGCGCACCATCGCAATCGGTGTCACCCGGCACCACCCGCTGTCGCGCGCGTCGCGCTATGTGCTGTCGCGCCTGCACGACGTGGTGCCGGCGCTGATTGCGTCCGAAACAAGGAATGCCGCGCGCTGAGCGGAAGCCGGCGGCTCATCGGCAGACGCGCTGCCAGATGCCAGCGTCGCAGATGTGTTTCAACGGTCGGATACGGAAAAGTGAACATCGACAGGCAGGCAAGCGCAGAATCGCCCATCCTTGAACTCTCAAACATGCTCTTGACTAAGAGACCATTACAAAAAGGCTGCTCAGCGCGCCTGAAGATGTTCCAGCAGAGGAGAGAGCAGCCAAGTTTCAGGAATGCTTCGTGAATGTCAACGCGGCGCTCGAAGCGAATGCGAAGATGACGAAAATTGTGGGGCCATGCATGAGCACGTTCGACTACCCAGCGAAACTTGCCGAGACCGCTACCGTGTTCGGTTCGGCGTTTCGCGAGCACTGGCTTGATGCCGAGCTCGCGTAGCTTCTGACGATGCAGTTCGGAATCGTAGCCGCGATCGGCGTAGATGACTTTGGGCTTCTGAAGTGGTCGGCCACGCACGCCGCGAATCGGTGGAATCGCGTCGACGAGCGGCAGCAGTTGGGTGACGTCGTTTCGGTTCGCGCCAGTCAGGATTGCACTGACGGGGATTCCGTTGGCGTCGACGAGGATGTGGTGCTTGGAACCTGGTCGCGCTCGATCCGTGGGGTTCGGACCCGTTTTTCGCCCGCCCCAACAGCTCACACCGACGACGAATCGACGGCTGCTCGTGAGAAATCGAGTTGGCCCACCTCGCGTAGCTTCGCGAGCAGCAACTCGTGCAGTCCGTCCCACACGCCCGCCTTCTGCCAGTCGCGCAGACGCCGCCAGCGAGTCGGGCCGGAACCAAAGCCCAACTTGATCGAAAGGTCGCACCAACGTATCCCGGTCTTGAACACGAACAGGATGCCTTTCAACGTCGCCCGATCTGAAACGGGAAGGCGGCCCGGATACATTTTTCGGCGCGGCTTCGGTAGTGGAAGCAGCGGTCCGATCAGTGCCCATAACTCGTCGTCAATGATCGGCACGCCCATCCCTATGGTCCCAGTTGTTCAGGTGCTCAAAGGTTAACAGCTAGCCGAGGAAGTTAACAGCCCCTTTCTGGGTCTTTTCTGAATGATCTCTAAGGAGCTTGGCATTCATGATGATCTCCGTGTCGGGTTACGGTGTTTGGCCGCTCACTACAAGCGGGTTGTCCGGCTTGGCTTCCTGGATCAGGGCCGGCCATACGCTGCGGAACGAAGTATGGTCAGTCCGCGCCACAAGAAAAACCGTGTCGCGCGCAGAAGAGACTTGAATCCGCTGCAACAATGCCCGGCGGCTCTTGCCGCGGAGACACATCCAAAGCCGCCAGCTTCCTGGCCGTTCTCCCGCACTCCGTTGTTCTCCAGCGCGGGGCGCACATCGGCATATCCTTGACCTGCACGCAAGGATCATTTGCCCGCAGCGGGGTTTATTCGGAACCCGGGTTCTCCCGATAATCACCACATCTTGCCGGCAACGCGGCCGGAGCAACCCCAAGGGTCTTCATACTGGCCGGCTCCTCGTGGCGGCTTTCAGCCTGACCCTTCCTACATGCGAGAGAACTGTGCTTTTCACTCCCTACCACCTCGGCAACATCGAGATGCCCAACCGCATCGTCATGCCTCCCATGACCCGCTCGCGGGCCGGCGCCGGCGACGTCGCCACCGACCTGATGGCCGAGTACTACAGCCAGCGCGCTAGCGCAGGCCTGATCATTTCAGAAGGCACGCAGATCAGCCGACAAGGCCAAGGTTATGCCTGGACCCCCGGCATCTACAGCGCGGAGCAGGTGCACGGCTGGCGCAAGATCACCGACGCTGTGCATGCCACCGGTGGCAGGATGTTCGCGCAGCTCTGGCATGTGGGCCGGATTTCGCACACTTCGCTGCAGCCGGACAATGCCGCGCCGGTTTCGTCATCGGCGCTGGTGGCGGATGGCGTCAAGGTATTCATCGATCCCGAGGGGCGCGGCCCGCAAGCCGGTATCGGCGAAATGATCCAGCATTCCACGCCGCGCGCGCTTGCTGTCGACGAAATCCAGGGCATCGTCGCGGACTACGCCAAAGCCGCGCGCAACGCTTTGGAGGCTGGCTTCGACGGCGTTGAGCTGCATGGCGCCAATGGTTACCTGATCATTGATTCGCAAGCCAATTCCCGCGATGACGAATACGGCGGCTCGCTGTGCAATCGGCTGCGCTTCCTCAAGGAGGTGGCCCAGGCCGTGACCGACGTGGTCGGAAAGGAACGCATCGGTGTGCGCCTGGCGCCGTTGACCACCCTGCAGGGCGCGGTCGACGATACCCCGGAAGCCACCTACCTTGCCGCTGCACATGCGCTCGGGCAGATTGGTGTTGGCTATATTCATATCGCCGAGGCGGACTGGGAAGATGCCCCGGTGATGCCGGCGGCGTTCAAGGAAGCATTGCGCGCCATCTATCCGGGCACGCTGATCTATTCCGGCAACTACACCCTGGCGCGTGCCGAGCAAGCGCTGGCCAAGGGTTGGGCAGACCTGATCGGCTTCGGCCGCGCATTTGTCGCCAACCCGGACCTGCCTTACCGCCTGCAGCACAGGCTGCCGCTCAGCGCAGGTGACCGCTCCAAGTACTTTGGGGGTGCCGCTGCCGGCTATACAGACTACCCGCGCCACACCGGCACCTCGCTCGAAACCAAGGCCGTCGCATAGGCCGGCACACAAGGAATCGCCATGCCATCCGCATTGGAGAAACTGACCGCCGGCGGCTTCAGCGTCGGTGTCGAATTGCCTCTGGACAATGACTGGTCGCCCGCCGGCGACCCTGCGCGCCGTCAGGCCGGCCGCCTGCCCGGCGAGCCGGACCTGACCCGGCACGGTGAGCTGGCCAGGTTGGCAGATCAACTCGGTTTTCGCGCGCTGTGGGTGCGGGACGTACCACTCTATGACCCGCAGTTCGGTGACGCCGCGCAGGTCTTCGAAACCTTCAGTTACCTGGGCTACCTGGCAGGCGTGACCGAGCGCATCCTGCTCGGCACGGCCGCGGTCGTGCTGCCGCTGCGCGAACCGGTGCTGACACTGAAATCCGCCGCCACGGTAGATCATCTAAGCAACGGCAGGCTACTGCTCGGCGTGGCCAGTGGCGATCGCCCCATCGAATACCCAGTCTTCGGCCGCAACTTCGAACATCGTGGCGAGGCCGTCCGCAAGCAGGTAGCACTGTTGCGCGACGCGGGCGCGGCCGAGTTGCCCGCTGGCATCAAGGTATTGCCGCGCCTGCATAAGCCATTGCCCCTGTTGGTGGCAGGGCTGGCCCAGCAGACCCCCTCCTGGGTAGGTGAGCATATGGACGGGTGGCTTGCCTATCCCGGCACGCCGGAAGACCACACGCGCCGCAGCGTGCTCTGGCGCAGCGTAGCCGGCGCGAAGCCTTACATCAGCTTTCTCCACCTTGACTTGCTGGATGATGCGAACGCGCCGCTGCAACGCCAGCGCTTTGGCGCGGCAGTTGGCCGTAACGGCCTGATTGGCGAGCTCCATGCCATGCGCGAAGCCGGCGCCGGACATATCGGCCTGCACTTCCGCCGCAGCCACCGGCCGGTGCGGGAAGTCATGGAGGAAATCGCGGCCCATGTACTGCCGCACTTTCACGACGACGCGCGCATCGCCAATGGTCAGCCTGAAACCGCCTGAGGAGCCCCAGATTGACATCGTTGACGTTGGCGGGCGTGCCCACCGCCGGGTGCACCAGGCCAGAGTCAGCATTCACGCCAATGTGAGCCTTCATGCCGAAGTGCCATTGGGCTCCCTTCTTGGCCTGGTGCATCTCAGGGTCGCGCTCTCCCGACTTGTTCTTGGTCGAACTCGGCGCCGCGATGAGCGTGGCGTCCACTGCCGTGCCTTCTTTAGCAGGTAGCCGTGGGCAGTGAGTTGCTCATTGACGGTCTTGAGAAATTGCTCGGCCAGTTGATTGCGCTCGAGCAGATGCCGAGAGAGCAGGATGCTGACGCGGCCGGGAAGGCGACTCATTCACCCAAGGCGGCGAATTCACGGTAAAGAGGCGTGAAGTACAACGCTTCCTCTATGGCCACGTCGCTCAGACTAAACCACTACTGCAGAAGATGGATGCGCAGCATCGCCTCAACAGGAAATGGCGGGTGACCCGTTGCTTTGGTCGGCGCGTGCGGCGCAATCAACGCCACAAATTCACGCCACGGCACCACGCATTCCATCTCGTCAAGAAACACACGCTTGCGCGTGCGCCTGTTGCTCAAGTCCAATCCAAGTTCAGTCTGTTTCATGCACTCGTCGTCACTCGAATAGCACAGCCTGCCTATCGGGCTTTGTGCGAGTTAGCTAGGTAAATTGGTACCGGTGAAGATCGTCGTCCAGTCGCTTCACGTCAGTACCTGGACGCCTCTACTGCACACGAAATCGAGTCCGATCCAACGACAGCCGGCTGCTGCCGGCTGTCGTCGAGCACCACAATCAGGCGATGCCGAATCCTCCATCCACAGGCAGAATCACCCCCGTCACATATTGCGCGTCTTCCGAGCACAAGAACCGCGTCACGCGCGCCACATCACCAGGCGTGCCCCAGCGGCGCATCGGCAGCCGCGCCATGATGGCGGTGCTGCGCTCAGGATTGTCGAGCGCACCGGCCGACAGCCGCGTGCGGATCCAGCCCGGCGCGACCGCGTTCACCCGGACGCCGTGCGGCGCGAGGGCCACAGCATACGAGCGTGTCAAGCCGAGAATGCCGGCCTTGCTCGCGGCATAGGCCGGGTTGTTCGCCGAGCCGAAGTAGCTCCACATCGAGGCAACATTCACCACCGCCCCCTGGGCACGCACCAGGCGCTCCTGCAGCACGCTGGTCAGGATCTGCGACCCGTTCAGATTGACATCGACGACGGCTCGAAAGCCCTCTGGTGTGAACTCCTTGCCCTCGTGCCGGATGATGCCAGCGGCATTGACCAGCACCGATACGTCATCCAGATCTTCGGTCACCGCCCGGACAGCTTCAACCGAGGTCACGTCGAGCTTGCGGTAGGTCAGCGCGTCAGGCAGGTCCGGATCGGTATCCATGCCAAGGCAGACGACCCGCATGCCTGCCGCGTTGAGTTCCTCGGCAATGGCCCTGCCGATGCCTGTTCCACCGCCCGTCACCACTGCAACACGTTGCTCCATACTAAAAAGCTCCTTTCCAGTTTTCAGATCACTTCGGCTAGACGCCGAGATATGTTGCGCGCAAGTGCGGGTTGGCTAGCAGATCCCTGCCCGTTCCCGCCAGCGCGATCGTGCCACTTTCAATCACATAGCCGTAGTCCGCCATATCCAGCACCTGGTTGACGTTCTGCTCAATAACCAGGATGGACAGGTCCCGCTCCTTCAGACGGCGGATGCTGTCAAACAGCCGGTCCACCATGATCGGCGCCAGCCCCAGCGATGGCTCATCAAGAGCCAGCACACGGGGCATCGCCATCAACGCGCGCCCAACGGCCAGCATCTGCTGCTGCCCGCCCGACAAGGTGGAGGCCGCCAGCTTCTGTCGCTCCTCCAGGATCGGGAACAGCTCGAACACCTCGCGCAGGGTCTGCGCGCGTCGCTGGCGCGCGCGCGCGTTGCTAGCGCCGATCAGCAGGTTCTCCAGAATCGACATGCCGAGGAACAACTGCTTGCCTTCCGGCGACTGGACAAAGCCCTCCGTTACTATTTGATGCGGCGCAAGGCCATCGAGATCCTTGCCGTTCAACCGTACGGTGCCGCGTTTGCGGCGCAACAGGCCCGACACCGTGCGCAGGAAGGTAGTCTTGCCCGCCCCGTTTGCGCCGATCAGCGCGGTAATTGAGCGCGGCGCAAGCGACAGGCTCACGCCACGCAGGACCTGCTGCTCGCCGTAGCCCGACCAGATATCGCTGACTTCAAGCACTGGTGCTGACATAGCCCTCTCCAAAGTAGGCCTTGAGTACCTGAGGCATCTTCACGACTTCCGACGGCACGCCGTCGGCGATCAGGCGTCCCTGCTCCATCACAATGACCCGATCCGACAAGCCCATGATGACCTTCATCACGTGTTCTACGATCAGTACCGTGATGCCCCGGTCCCGCACTTTCCGGACCAGTTCCACCATCTCACCCGCTTCGCTCGGTGTCGCCCCCGCGACGACCTCGTCCATGAGAAGCAGGCGTGGCTTGGTAGCCAGCGCCCGGCCGAGTTCGAGCTTGCGTTTATCGAAAGCAGTCAGGTCGTTGGCATCGGTGTCCGCGCGCTGGGCCAGCCCAAGGAACTCCAGACAGCTGTAGGCCTCGTCGCGTACCTTGGCACGCGAACCGCCGCGCGCGAATCCGCCAACCATGACGTTCTCCAGCGCGGTCAGTCCGCCGAACGGCTTTGAGAGCTGAAAGGTTCGCGCAATGCCGCTGGCGCAGATCTGGTAAGGCTCGCGACCGCGGATTTGCTGTCCGGCAAAGAGAATCTCACCTTCGTCGGCCTTGATGAAGCCGGCGATCAAGTTGAATGCCGTTGTCTTTCCCGCACCATTCGGGCCCAACAGGCCCAGGATCTCGCCCCTGCCCACAGTGAATGAAAGCTGATTCACCGCCTGAAGACCGCCAAATCGCTTACCGATGGATTTCACTTCCAGGATGTTTTTCATTGCGCCCTCTCCCCACCAGACCTTGCGCGCGGCGGTAGCTCTACCGCGAGACGCCGCTTGACACGCCGTTGCAGCAATCGATCGAGAGGACCGATAATCCCTTTGGGGAAGTAGAGCACCGCTCCGATCAGCACCAGCCCATAGATCACCAGATGCAGGCCGAGGAAGCGACCCGCGAAATAGGTTCGCGTGAACTCCGCGATCGGATGCAGCACGAAGGCGCCGATCACCGGACCGATGATGGTCCCCTGCCCGCCGACGATCGCCATGATAGCGGCATCGATCGACAAGTCGAGACCCATGTTCCGCTCTGGGTTGATGTAGCGGAAGAACTGCGCATAGAACGCGCCACCGAGTCCGGTCATGAAGGCACTGATCGCCAACGCGATCAGCGGGTACTTGGTGGTGCTCACCCCGACTGCCTGCGCTGCGGCTTCGTCGCCTCGAATCGCCTTGAGGTAGTAGCCCAGACGCGAGCGTTCCAGCACAAACGTGGCCAATAACATCACGACCAGCATGGTAAGGATGATGTAGTAGTAAGGCACCTTGCCGTCGAACTGGAAGACCGTCCAGCCACCGGCCGATGGTGGGATTACCAGCCCCTGCGCGCCCTTGATCGGTATGCCCAGGAACTCGTCGGTGTTCTCGATCCAGATCCGGACGATCTCGGCAAAGGCGATCGTCGTCAGCGTGAAGTACGGCCCCTTGAGCTTGAAGGTCGGATACCCGATGCACACGGATAGCAGCGCGGCGGCCATGCCGCCAGCCACCATGCCCAGCCACGGCGACAAGCCCAGCCCCGTGAACAGCAGCACGGTGACATAGCCGGCGCCGCCGGCAAACACCGAATGCCCGAGCGAGAGCTGCCCGACATAGCCGCACACAAAGTTCCATGCCGACGCCATGTAGGCGAAGTACAGCACCATGATGAGCGAGTGCAGCGCATAGCTGTCCGTGACGAACAGGGGCAGCACAACGCCCGCGCACAGCAGCGGCAGGCCTAGCACCAGGTTGATATTCGTCCTTGATGATTTCATACGGAGGCCCTCCTCATTTGCGGCCTAGCAGGCCGTTTGGCCGGACCAGCAGGACAACGATGAACAGGCAGAACGAGAACACCGATGCCGATGTAGCGGTCACGAACTGCGAAGCGACTGACTCGAATACGCCCAGCACCAGGCCGCCGAGCAAGGAACCGGGAATCGATCCGATGCCGCCGAGCACCACCACCAGGAAGGACTTGATGCCAAAGCCCAGCCCCGTGGTGGGCGAGACCGGAAGGAACGGCACCAGCAGCGCGCCGAACAGGCCCAGGATGCCGGCACCGATGCCGAACGTCACGTTGTACACACGCCCGACGTTGATGCCAGACAGCGCCGCGGCCTCGCGGTTTTGCGCGGTGGCGCGGATCTTCCGGCCGGTGTCGGTGAAGCGCAGCCAGTAAGCCAGCCCGCCGGACACGCCAACCGCCGCCACGCAGGCAATCAGGCGCGGGACATTGACGGGGAGCCCGCCGATGTCGATCGAGCCGCTCAGCACGTCGGTGATCACCGTGCGCACATCGGGGCCGAAGCCCATCAGGATCGCGTTATCGATGACGAGGAACACGCCCGTCGTCAGCAGCAATGCGCCGAGCGGCTCGACGACCATGGTGGTCTCCCGCCGGAACAGGGGCGAGATGACGACGGCCTGCGTGAAATAGCCAAGCAGGAATAACAAGGGCACCGTCAGCAAGGCCGTGGCATACGGATGAATGCCAAAGACCGACCAGATCAGGTAACTGAGATACATGGCGAGCATCAGGAAGGAGCCATGCGCGAAGTTGATCACCCTCAGCACGCCGAAGATGAGACTCAGGCCCAGCGCGATGCCGCCATAGATCCCGCCGAGCAATACGCCGTTGACCACGGCGTAAGCCAGAATGATTGGGTCCATATACCTACCTCGGTTGGGCACGGCCGGCTCGCGCCGCCGTGCGGGAAATGACGATCCGGCAACCGTGCCGGATCATGCGGCTGCCGCCGCTTAGCGCGCGCCGGGCGCCGGCAGCGGCCACACTGGCTTGACGCCGGCCAGCCGGTTGTCCGCCGGCCACACCGTGCGGCGCTCGCCGTTCAGGTTCTGCGAGATCACGCCGTGGGCAAAGGTGTTCTGGCCCTGGCTGTCGAACTGGATGCGCTGGTAGCCGGTGACCAGCGCGGGGCCACTGGAGATATCCGTCGAGGCCAGTGCGTTGCGCACTTTCTCGCGGTCGACAGAGGCGGCGCGCTCAAGCGCGTCCTTGACTATGTACAGGTTGGACACGCCCTGGGCGCCGTACGAGTTCATGCCATAGCCGATTGCCGCCTTGAACTTCGCGTCCGCGTCGATGACCACCGGATCCTTGGCGGCCTTCATGATGTCGACCTGGAAGTCATCCTGCACGAACATGTACTCGACGGCCTTGGGTGACACCGCCTTGTAGAAGTTCGGGTCCTCCGAGCCACCGCCGACCGAGTGGACGCCGTAGGGCAGGTACAGGCGGCTCTCGGCCAGCTGGCGCGTGAACAGGATGTGGTCCGGCGTGTAGGCAACCACGATCAGCGCATCGGGCTTGGCGCCGCGGATCTTGAGCAACTGCGCGGACAGGTCGGTCTGGTTGGGTGGATACGATTCGTCCATCGCGATGGCGTAGCCGCGCTCCTTCGCCAGTTTCTTGATATTGGCGGCGTGCGAGCGGCCCCAATCAGTGCCTTCATAGAACAGCCCCAGCGTCTTGGGGCCCTTGCCGGTCTCCTTCTTGAGCAGGTCCAGCGCGTCGATCTGCTCGCGCGCGTCGTAGATAGCCTTGTTGTTCGGGCGGAAGACATACTTGAAGCCACGTTCGGTGATCTCGTCCTTGACCGCACCGGTGACCAGCCACGACACCTTGTAGCGCTCCGCCACCTCGGACGCAGGGAAGGTCACCGCGCTGTTGTACGCGCCGAC
Organism: Cupriavidus sp. 01L45; assembly: GCF_056399885.1. Taxonomy (NCBI): domain Bacteria; kingdom Pseudomonadati; phylum Pseudomonadota; class Betaproteobacteria; order Burkholderiales; family Burkholderiaceae; genus Cupriavidus; species Cupriavidus sp. 01L45. Next base: position 38,369 of record NZ_JBFTSG010000016.1, read on the forward strand.
GATCAGGGGCACGTTCTCGCGCTGGATGAGACGCTCGGTTTCCGCCACGCCCACGTCGGGCTTGGACTGGCTGTCGGCAAAGATCAGCTTGACCCTGGCGCCGCCAAGCGAGCGGATGCCGCCCGCCTTGTTGATCTGCTCGGCGGCGATCTCCGCGCCGAGCTTGGTCTGGTTGCCGATGGTGGCCGCGCCGCCGGACAGCGGTAGCACGAAGCCGATGGGGACTTCCTTCACCTGGGCGAATGCCGCGCTGCATGCCAGGGTGGCGCCGATGCCGGCGGCCAGCAGGTATGCTAGCCGGGTCTTTGAAATAAGATTGCGCATACTGTCTCCTGAGTCGAATCGACTCTGTCTTGTTTTGAAAAGCTGCTTGTGCCTGTGCGGGTTGGCTGCCCTCTTCCGCAAGCGGCAGAGGGCAGCCAACCCGCACAGGCCGCACCCGCTACGGAGCGATGGCTTGCGCCGCCAGTTGCTCGATCCCGTCGGCATCGAGCTTGTAGTGCTTGTAGAGATGCGTGGGCGGCGCGATCAGGCTGTACTCGTCGAGGATGCCGTGCCGCACCAGGCGCACGCCGGCGCCCACATCCATCAGCACCTCGGCCACGGCACCGCCGAGGCCGCCCAGCACGTTGTGCTCTTCCACGGTCATCAGCACGCGTGAGCGCGCAGCCGCGCGCAGCACGGCCTCGCGGTCCAGCGGCTTGACGGTTGCCATGTCGATCATCCCCACCGAATGGCCTGCGGCATTGAGCCGCTTTGCGGCTTCGAGCGCCGGATGCACGCTGGAGCCGGTGGCGATCAGCGTCAGCTCCTCGCCCTGCAAGTGCTCGATGGCCTTGCCGAATTCGAACGCGGTGCCTTCTTCATAGACGGAGGGCTCACGGCCCCGGCCGATGCGGAAGTAGATCGGCTGCGCGTGCCCTGCGGATGCCTTGATGGCCGCGCGCAATTGCGGGCCGTCGGCCGGCGCCACCACGGTGAGGTCGGCGATGGAGCGCATGATGGCCAGGTCCTCGGTGGCATGGTGCGACGTGCCGTAGAAGCCCAGCGAGATGCCCGCGTGATGGCCGATCAGCCGCACCGGCAGGCCGGAATAGGCCACGTCCATGCGGATCTGCTCGCAGCACAACAGCGCGAGGAAGGACGCGAAGGTGGCGACGAACGGCGTATAGCCCACGCTTGCCATGCCGGCGGCCGCCGTCACCATGTTCTGCTCGGAAATGCCGAACTGGATATAGCGCTCGGGGAAGCGTTGCGCGAAACGCGCAAGGCCGTTGGAGTACTGCAGGTCCGCCGATCCCGCGAGCACAGGCGCGCCGGTGTCGACCAGGTCGATCAGGCCGTCGGACAGGTAGCTCAGGCCCGGCGTGATGGCGTTCAGGCCCCGGTACTGCCAGGAATCCTTGGAAAGTGGCTGGTTCATGCTATCGATCCTTTGCGAGAATTTCTTCGACGGCGCGCTGCGCATCGTCGGGCGCGAGGTAGCCGAGGTGCCATCCGGGCTCGGTCTCCATATAGGAGACGCCCTTGCCCTTGACCGTCTTGGCGATCACGCAAACCGGCGTGGTGCGGCCATCGTCGGCGCGCAACTGGCGTAGCAAGGCGGTCAGGGCCGCAACATCATGGCCATCCACCACGTGAACTTCCCAGCCGAACGCGCGCCATTTGGCGTCGAGCGGCTCGATGCCCATCACCTCGTCCACGGCGCCGTCGAGCTGGTAGCCGTTGCGGTCGACGATGGCCACCAGGCGGTTGGCGCGGTGGTGCGCGGCGGACATCGCCGCCTCCCACACCTGCCCTTCCTGCATCTCGCCGTCGCCCAGCATGACGAAGGTGGTGAAATCCAGACCCGCGTGCCGGCCCGCCAGCGCCATGCCCAGCCCGGCCGATAGCGCGTGCCCGATGGAGCCCGAGCTGAAGTCGATGCCCGGTACCTTGCGCATGTCCGGGTGATCGCCCAGCGGGCTGCCCAGGCGGGTGTACTCATCCAGCCAGGCCTTGGGGAAGAAATCCAGGTCGGCCAGGATCGGGAACAAGCCCACCGCCGCATGCCCCTTGCCCATCAGGAAGCGATCCCGCATCGGCCAGCCGGGCTCGCCCCGGCGCAGTTGCATGACGTCGTAGTACAGCGCGGCGAACGTTTCGGCCGCCGAGAACACCGAGGTGTAGTGGCCGGTCTTGGCGATCTCGATCAGCCGGATGGTCTCCAGGCGGACGAAGGTGGCGCGCTCTTTGAGCAGCGCGACTTGTTCCGCGCTGGGCGCGAGCGCGCTGGCGGAAGCAGTCGGCATGGCCGTTGCAACAGCGTGGTTCATCGGGCGTCTCCTACTGTTTTTGATGCATGATATATCATGCATCCTATCGTAAAATACAGGAAATCCATTGCTTCGCTCCTCTTGTCCTTTCGACTTGAATACTTAGATGCCGCCCATGCACATGTACTTGGGTTCCAGGTAGTCCTCGATGCCCTGGCGGGCACCTTCCCGACCCAGTCCCGATTCCTTGACGCCGCCGAAGGGCGCGACGGCGGTGGAGATCAAGCCTTCGTTGATGCCGACCATGCCGCATTCCAGCGCCTCGGCAATGCGCCACACACGGCGCAGGTCACGCGTATAGAAATACCCGGCAAGGCCATACGGCGTGTCGTTGGCCATCCGCACCACTTCCTCGTCCGACGTGAAGCGCAGCAGCGGCGCCACCGGGCCGAAGATCTCCTCGCGTCCCAGTTGCATCGACGGCGTTACCTCGCCAACCACGGTCGGCGCATAGAACGCGCCGCCCGCATCCTGCCGCTGGCCACCGGCCAGCACGCGGGCCCCTAGCTCCACCGCGTCCGTTACCATCTCGTGCACGCGGTTGGCAGCGCGCGCGTTGATGAGTGGCCCCATGGTGATGCCGGACCCGCTGCCGTCGCCCACCTTCAGGGCAGCCACGGCATCGCAAAGCCGACGCGCGAATTCGTCGTAGACGGCGGCGTGCACGAACATGCGGTTGGCACAGACGCAGGTCTGCCCCGCGTTGCGGTACTTGGACACCATCGCCCCACGTACCGCCGCGTCCAGGTCGGCGTCTTCGAACACGATGAACGGCGCATTGCCGCCGAGCTCGAGGGACAGCTTCTTGATATTGGCGGCGGACTGCACCATCAGCAGCCGGCCGACGCGAGTGGAGCCGGTGAACGACAGCTTGCGCACAGCGGGACTCTGCGCTAGCACCGCGCCAATGACCGCGGCGCGCGCGCTGGTCACCACATTGAAGACCCCGCGCGGAATGCCCGCACGGTGGGCCAGTTCGGCCAGCGCCAGTGCGCACAGCGGCGTCTCGGAGGCGGGCTTGAGCACCACTGTACAGCCCGCCGCCAGCGCTGGCGCGACTTTGCGCGTGGCCATCGCCACCGGGAAGTTCCATGGCGTGAGCGCAGCGACCACGCCTACCGGCTGCTTGATGACCATCAGCCGGCGGTCACCGGCCGGCGCAGGAATCAGTTCGCCGTAGGTCCGCGTGGCTTCTTCCGCGAACCACTCCACGAATGACGCACCGTAGACCACCTCGCTCTCGGCTTCGGCCAGCGGCTTGCCCTGCTCAGCCGTCATCAGCGCCGCAAGATCGGCCTGGTGCAATCGGATCAAGTCGTACCAGCGGCGCAGGCTGTCGGCCCGGTGCTTGGCCGTAGTGGCGCGCCAGGACGCAAGCGCCTGCTCCGCAGCGGCAATCGCGCGTCGGGTTTCGGCTTCGCCCATGTCGGGCACCTCGGCAATCACCGCGCCGCAGGCCGGATTGGCAACCGCGAAGCGCGCGCCGTCATCGGCCTGGGTCCATTCGCCATCGATGTACGCCTGCGTGCGCATCAATGCCGCATCGTTCAACCTCATGTCGTCTCCAGCTTCTTGTGGGCTTGCCGTGGGCTTACCGTAGTGTCGCGAGCGCGCGGGCTTCCACTACCTGCATCGCATCCGCGATATCGGCAGCACTCAGCTCGCGCGAGAAATTCTTCATGTGGGGCGCGGCCAATGACAGCTCCGCCGCGGCCTCGAGTTCCTCACGCGTGGCGTCGCCAAGCCCAAGGCCGTTCAGGCTGAGCGGCAGCCCGATTTGCCGGTAGAGCGCCTCGATTTCTGCGCGGGCACCATCCGTGCGCTGCTCCAGTTCTAGCTGGACCAGCAGGCCATAGGCCACTTGCAAGCCGTGCGCTGCGCGCCTGGCCTCGCGCAGCGTGGACAACCCGCGCGTCAACGCATGCGCAATCGACAGGCCACCGCTTTCAAAACCCAGCCCAGACATCAGGATGGTAGCTTCCACCACGCGCTCGAACGCCGCATCCGGCTGGCCCGATCCCGCGACGGCCAGCGCACCCTGCGCATCCGCCACCAGCACGCGGTGGCATTCCCGCGCCAGCGCTTGCGCCGACAGCAAGGGCCGGGTGCCGAACATGTTCCGGCCCTGCAGGGCGGCCGCGCACTGCGCGGCCTCGAAGGACTTGGAGATCGCGTCGCCAATGCCGGCCAGCAGCATCTGCGCGGGCGCCTGCGAGATCAGCGCGGTGTCGGCAATCACGCAAACGGGGCTATAGGACAGATGCCTGACCGCCAGCAGCCGATGCTGTTCGTCGTACAGGACATAGTTCTTGCTGGTGGGCGCGTCGTTGGACGCCACCGTGGGCACCGTGATGACGGGCGCCCGGTAATGATCCGCAAGCGCCTTGCCCGCATCGATGCTGCGCCCGCCACCCGCGGCGATGATCACGGCTGGCGCGGTGCCGCCCAGTTCGTCGACCAGCCGGGCGACCAGTTGCGGGGTCAGCCCTTCGTCAAAGCCGACGCTGCGCAGCGCGACCGCCGCGGCACTGCATAGCCGCCCGACCCGCTCGCCAATCATGGCCATCACCATGCTGTCCGCGACCAGCACGGCGTCGCGGCCAAGCCGGGCGACATGTTCGCCCAGCAGATCCAATGCCCCCGCACCCTGGACATAGCGTCCGGGCGAGCCAAATACTGCTTGCACGTTCTCTCCTCCGTCGATGGCGCTGGTTCGCCGCCGGTTCGCGTATCGAACCCGATCCCGCTGCGCCTTTTCAATACATCATATAGGATATATCCTACATCATTATCGGTGCCTGGCAAGAAGGTTTTTTGCCGGCGCCTTGTTTGCAGTCCTTTTTGACCCTTCTTGATTCTTCCGGAGCACCCAACAATGTCAGAGACAAGCAGCTTGCCCGTGGCGCCCATCGACGGCCGCACCCGGGTCGTCGTGATCCTCGCCTACCCCACCCACCACGTGCGAACGCCCACCTTCTTCAACGCCCGCGTGGCGGCGCTGGGGCTGAACGCCGTGCTCGTGCCATGGAAGGTCTCGCCGGCGCAACTGCCCGCAGCGCTAGAGGGACTGCGCCTGGTGGAAAACCTGGCCGGCGTAATCGTCACCGTGCCGCACAAGCAGCAGATGGCGGCGCTGTGCGATGGGCTCGAAGGTATCGCGGCGCATCTCGGCGTGTGCAATGTCGCGCGCCGCACACCCGACGGCCGCTTTATCGGCCGCATGTACGACGGCGTGGGATTCGTGACGGGCCTTCGCGGCCAGGGGATCGACCCGGCCGGCAAGCGCGCCTTGCTGCTGGGCGCGGGCGGCGCCGCGACGGCGGTCGCCGCCGCCCTGCTCGATGCGGGCGTGCGGCAGCTGACCATCGTCAACCGCACGCGGGATAAGGCTGACTTGCTGGTGGCACAATTGAAAGCCAAACGGCCCGATGCGGCTGTCGGCTCCGCCGAAGGCGCGGCCGGGCAATGGGATCTGATTGTCAACGGGACTTCTCTCGGCCTGAAACCCGAGGATCCGCTGCCGCTGGACCCCGTCCTGCTTGATCCTAGCAGCCTCGTGGCCGAGGTCATCATGCAGCCGGCGGAAACCGCCCTCCTGCTGGCGGCAAAGGCGCGCGGATGCCGGATCCACCGGGGCGAGCATATGGTGACGGCGCAGATCGACCTGCTGGTGGATTACCTGCTGGGCTAGCCGCCGGAGCCGGAACGCGTCATGCCATAACGGACGGGGCAGCATTGCATATCATATATGATGTGCCCCTGAACACCATTTATCGAGACTAGACGTTATGAAAGAACTCGCGCGCGTGGAGAAGAGCAATCTGTCGTCACGCGTCTATGACCAGATCCGATCCGCATTGATGAGCGGCAAGTACGTGCCGGGCGAGYGATTGCGCGTGGCGGAGCTGGCCGAATCGATGGGAACAAGCACCACCCCCGTGCGCGAGGCGATCTTCCGGCTGGTAAGCGAGCAGGCCCTGACCATGACGGCCGCCACCTCCATCACCGTGCCCGAGCTGGATCCGGGCACCGTCGCGGAGATCCAGCTGATGCGCACGCTGCTGGAAGGCGCGGCCGCCGAGGCGGCCGCGGCGCGCATCACGCCGCAGGAGATTGCCCGCCTGCGCAAGACGCACGAAGCCTTTATCAAGGCCGTGGCGACCAGCCCGCGCGAGGCGGCCAGCCAGAACCGCAAGTTCCACTTCGAACTGCTCGCCGCATCGCACCTGCCCAACCTGTTCTCCGTCGTCGAGAGTATGTGGGTGCGCATGGGTCCTTTGCTGCATATCTTCCACACGGAGCTGCAGGCCAGCCGGGAAAGCCTGGAAGAGCATCCTCACTATCGCGTGCTCGATGGCCTTACCCGAGGTGACGCCAAGATAGCATCCGCAGCCATTCGCGACGATATCCAGTGGGGCAAGACGGTGCTGCTGGAGTGGATGGCATCGCGGGAAGAAGAACAGGTCTGACCGCCCCGGCGCCGGAAACTGCCTGATTGCGCCTGGCCATCCCTGAATTTTTTTCCAGCTTGAAGTTCCATTGCGCCCTCTAGTTGAGGGAGTCGCTCTCGCCAATACTATGTTCCAGGTTGTCGTTGAAAACAGTGTCTTCAACCAGGCCGCTCACAAGGAACATCATGGACACGATTCTCTCCGAGGCGCGCGCACCGCGCGGTATAGCCTTTTTTGCCGCGAAGGCCACCTTGGCCTCCGCCTTCGCCGCTCTCCTCTTTTCGCTCGGTGCTGCGCATCCGGCGGATGCGGCCACCCCCGCTGCATCCGCTGCCCCGCTCCCTTCCCTGATCAATCCCGCCGCGCTCAAATGGGAGAAGACCATTCCCGCGCTGGGAAGGAACTCGCCCGAATACGCGATCCTGCATGTCGACCAGAAGAGGGGACTGACGATGCTGATGTTCCGCACGCCCATCGCGGTGCATATCAAGCCCCACACGCATGATCTCGCGGAGTCCCATGTGATCCTGGTTGGCGGCACCCATGTGTTTGAATCCAGCGGCGTGCGCTACAACGTGGAAAACGGCGGGTTCTTCCGTGCGCCCGGCGGCGTGGAGCACGAGGCATGGCTGCCGGCGGGCTCGCAAACGCTCAACATCCTGGAGAGCGGCTGGGTGGTGAACTGGCTGCATGGCGGCCCGTCTCCGGAAGACGCGAACCAGTACCCGCCCGCAGCGGCTCAGCGTTGAGGTGCCTCATGAAAAATACCCTGACTATCATCGCTCACGCGCGGGCGAGGCCCGGCCTTGAAAACCGCATGATCGCCGAACAGATCAAGGTGGTCGCGTCGGCCAACCAGCAGCCCGGCTGCCTCCGATACGAGCTGCATGTATCGAACACCGAACCCGGCCTGGTGACCTTCGTCGAGCAATGGGCTTCGGCGGAACAATGGCGCAGCCATCTGGCGAGCGATTACATCCAGGCATTCCGCGAAGCCGCCGGCCACTGCATCGGCGAGTTCGAGCTGCATGAGATGCATCAGGTTGCCTGACTCTCCTGGCACCGCAGCGCTCCCGGGCAATGCCTCGGAGCGCCTGCGCCTTGCGCCACGCTAGCTGGCTGCAAAGCGACGCAGTTCCGGCCCGATCCGTTCAACCAGGAAATCGATGAACACCCGCACGCGCAGCGGCATATAGCGCTGGTTGCTGAAGATCGCATGGATCTCCTCCTTATCGTCCGGGTTGTATTCCCTCAGCAGTTCCACCAGGCGGCCCGCCTCGATATCCCTCGCCACGTGAAACAGGCCGAGGCGGCTGATGCCCATCCCATCCAGCGTCAGCTGGCGCATGGTCTCGCCATTATTGGTCAGCATGTCGCCACGCATCGGCATATAGACGGTATGTCGATCGACCAGGAACGGCCACTCGTCCAGCGAACGCCTGAAGTTAAAGCCCAGGCACCGATGCCGCTGCAAGTCCTCCGGCGTTTGCGGGCGTCCGTGCGCCGCCACGTAAGCTGGCGACGCTACCACCGCGCGCCGGCTCTCGCCCAGCACACGCGCGCGGAAACTCGCATCGGCCAGTGGCCCCATGCGGATCGCCACGTCGATACGTTCGCGCTGCAGGTCGACCAGCGCATCGGTGAGCGAGATATCGAGCGTGATTTCCGGATAGCGCTGATGAAATTCGGGAACGAGGGGAATCAGGTGATGCGTGCCGAACGGCAATGACACATTGACGCGCAGGACGCCGTGCGGCGCTACCGTGCCCTGCGAAACGCCCTGCTCGGCTTCTTCTATGTCATTCAATATCCGAACGCAGCTGTCATAGAAGTGCTTTCCCTCATTGGTGATGACCAATTGCCGGGTGGAACGGCGCACCAATTGCACACCCAACCGCTCTTCGATCCTGCCAAGCAGCTTGCTCACGGCCGATGCAGTCAGGTCCAGCACTTTTCCCGCCGCTGAAAAACTGCCTGTTTCCACGATTTTCGTGAACACCAGCATCTCACCGCTGCGACTATCCATCTTCTGAATGAAACGAATTGAATTCAACAATCATATTCCATTGCATGCCGTTATCAAAGGAGTTATGGCCCGCCATACTTCAACCTGAAATGGCGGGCATCGATCTGCTGTCTTTATCAATATTTCGAGATACATCATGGATCTGAACCTGAAAGACAAGACCGCGCTGGTCAGCGCATCCACATCCGGAATCGGCCATGCCATCGCCGCGCAATTGCTGGAGGACGACGCGCGGGTCATCGTCAATGGGCGCAACGCCGCGAACGTCGAGCAAGTGGTAGGGGCGTTCAACGCGCGCTTTGGCGCCGGCCGCTCGCTGGCGCTTGTCGCGGACATGAGCGTTGCAGGCAGCGAGAAGCTGGCGGCCGAGGCGTTTCCCGAGATCGATATCCTGGTCAACAACATCGGCACCTACGCGCTCAGCCATTTCTTCAGCACCTCCGATGCAGACTGGCAACGCATCTTCGACGTCAATGTGTGGAGCGGTGTGCGCCTCGCCCGCACTTACATGAAGGGCATGCTCGATCGGGGCCACGGCCGCGTAATCTTCATCTCCAGCGAGGTCGCGCTCACGCCGATGGCTTCGATGGCGCACTACAGCGCCAGCAAGGCGACGCAACTCTCCATTTCGCGCAGCCTGGCCGAACTCACGAAAGGCACCGCCGTCACAGTGAACGCCGTGCTGCCGGGCCCCACCGAAACGGAAAGCCTCAAAGCCTTCATCAAGTCGGTGAACCCTGACTTGTCCTACGCCGACGCGGAACGAAAGTTCATGCAGGAGAACCGCCCCTCCTCGCTAATCTATCGCCTTGCGAAACCGGCTGAAGTTGCCAACGTGGTCGCCTTTCTCGCCAGCGAGCGGGCCGCGGTGGTCAATGGCGCGGCGATCCGGGCAGAGGGGGGCACCGTGCAGACCATCGCCTGACCCGGCTAGCCATGCAAGCGCGATTCTTGCGCCTCGGGCAAGTATCTTCTGACTCCCGGCGGCTTACTCCCGCAGGCGGGAAGGCACGATACTGCAGCCCCTGCACCGACGTGGCGATCCGCATTGGCGCGCTGCGGAACGCCACCCTGCATGCGCGTGCGGTGTGCAACAGCCGCCTGCGCCTGGTGGCCAACCCCGCGTATCTCAAGGCGCGCGGCAAACCCAAGCATGTCAGCGCACTCACCAGCCACAGCCTGCTCGCATTCACCCAACCGGACACGTTCAACCAATGGCCCCTACGCCATGCGCTTGGTGACACCCTGTGGATCGAGCCCGGCCTGCGCGCCCCCAGCGGCGAGACCCTGCTGAAGCTCGCGCTCGCCGTCGAAGGCATTGCCTGCCTGGCCGACTACATGACGCAAGCGGACCGGGGCCGGGGCGACCTGGTCCAGGTGCTGATGCAGGCACCGTGGAGCTCGAGCAGCCCATCCATGCGGTCTATTACCGCAACACGTTGCTGTCCTCGCGCATTACATCCTTTCTTGACTACCTCAGCGCGCGGCTCGGGGAAACGCCCTCCGGCCGCGGCTGAGCAGACTCGGGGGCCTACTTCAGGCGTTCCATCAACTTGCCGGCAACGGCCAGTGCCGAAGCCGGGTTCTGCCCTGTGATCAACTCGCGGTCCACGACCACATGGGGCGTCCACGGCGCCACGTTGCTGCCATAGCGCGCGCCGGCCTTCTCCAGCGCCGTCTGCGGATAGAACTTCATCGCCCCGCCGTTCAGCAAGCCTTTCGCCTGCTCCTCTTCCACATTACTGATCACCGTAAGCCGATAGCCCGCATAGATCCAGGCCGGAGCGGCTTGCACATCCGCTCCGGCCTGGAGCGCTTGCACATAGCTACGCGCATCCGGCAGCGTCGATAACAACGCAATAGGGCCATGGCAAACCAGCGCCGTGGTCTTGCCACGTGCATGGAAGCTTGCCAGCAGCTTGCCAAGCTCCGGGCTTTGCAGCAGGTCCTGCATCGGCGCATGCCCGCCGGGGATGTACACGGCATCAAAGCGGTCGTAGCCAATCTGCTCCACGCGCGACAAGCTGATCACCGGTGACCTGCCGCGCAAGGTGATCTCCAGGCGCTCCATCAACACCTTGTGCGCCTGGAGCGCGGCTTCGTCACCGTTGAAATACATCTTGTCGATCGACGACTTGTCCACCGTAGGCGCATTGCCCCTGGGCGTAGCAAACGTGACAGCGTGGCCGGCGTCGAGCAAGCGCTTTACCGGCTGCATCAGCTCGTTCAGGTAGAACCCGGTTTCGAATACCTTGCCATCCTTCAGGTCCAGGTGATCCGAGTCGGAGAGCACCACCAGGACGTTACCGGCCTGCGCGCCAAACGCGGCCATTGCCATTACCGCACCGGCGGCAAGCTTGTGCATCTGTTTCATTTTTCCCCCGATAGCTCGAACCGTTCGCGCCGCTGCGCACGCGGCGAATGCACACACTTTATTCAAGCCGCTTGCGGCGATAAACTCCCGCATAGGGAAATCACCTGTTCTTCAGAGGCAATAATGGGGCGTCGATTTGATCATCTGAGCGATGTGGAGGCGTTTATCGTGGTCGTGGATAAGGGATCGGTCACGGCGGGGGCCATCGCACTTTCGACCACCCCGTCGGTCATCAGCCGTGCGATTGCCCGCCTCGAGTCCCGTCTAGGCATCCAGCTATTGCGGCGTACCACCCGGCGTCTCAACCTGACCGAGGCAGGCCGTCTGTACCTGGAGAGCACCCGCGCCGCCTTCGCACTGATCGACGATGCCGAACGGGCCATCCAAGGGCAGGATGGCGAATTGACCGGGCGCGTCCGCCTCAGCGTACCGACGACCTACGGCCACTATCGGCTTCCCCCGATGCTGCGGCGCTTCACGCAGCGCTATCCTGATGTGCAGATCGAACTGAACATCACCAATCGTAATGTGGACCTGGTGGCAGAGGGGTTCGACGTCGCCATACGCCTGGGTAAGCTGCCGGACAGCGGGCTGGTGGCGCGCAAGCTGGAAGATGCCGAGCTATGCGTGGTCGCCACGCCGGCCTACCTGAAGCGCGCGGGCACGCCGCAGGCCATCGGCGACCTCGYGGGCCATGCCTGCCTGCACTTCGTGATGCCCAGCACCGGCCGGGTTGGGCCCTGGGCGTTCAGGGACGACGGCGCCGATGTGGAGTGGACACCGTCGGGCGGCTTGCAGGTCTCCGACGATGTGCTAGGCGTCGTGTCGCTGGCAGAGCAAGGGCTGGGCATCTGCCAGACCTACAGGTTCATCGCGGACCAGCGCATCCGGGACGGCGTGTTCGTGGAAGTACTGGCCCATGCTCACGGCCGGCCCCGGCCGTTTTCACTGGTTTTTGCGCCACATCGGCGTTTGTCGGCGGCGTCGCGCGCGTTGATCGACTTCCTCGTCGGGGACACCCCGGTGCAGGATGACCCCGGCTGACACGCAAGCCCGATAGCAGGGCCGCACGACCATCGGCGGTGCAGCCCTGGACGTACCTGCCTATGCCACCTTGAGCAGGATCTTGCCGGCGTGCGTGCTCGACTCCATCAACGCATGCGCCTTGCCCGCATCGGCAAGCGGCATCACGCAATGAATGAGCGGCAGGCACCGGCCCTGGTCCAGCACGGGCCAGAACGCGTCGTGCAAACCCACGATCAGCGCCGCCTTGCTTTCCGGGGTGCGCGCCCGCAGCGTGGAGCCCGTCATCTTGAGCCGCTTGAGCATAACCGGCAGCAGGTCGATATCAACACGGCTGCCCTCGAGGAACGCGATCTGGACCAGCGAGCCGTCCAGCGCCAGCGCGCGCAGGTTCATTTCGATGTAGCGCCCGCCCACCATATCCAGCACCACGTCGACGCCCTTGCCCTGCGTTACCTCCGAGACGACGTCATTGAAGTCCTGCTCGCGGTAGTTGATCAGATGCGTGGCGCCGTGCTGCCGGCAGATCGCCAGCTTTTGCGCATTGCCGGCGGTGACGATGACCTCGGCGCCAAGCTCGCGGGACATCTGGATGGCTGTAATGCCGATGCCGCTGCTGCCGCCATGGATCAGGATGGTCTTGCCGCGCGACACCAGCTTGCCGGCGAACAGGTTGGCCCATACCGTGATGTAGTTTTCCGGTAGCGCCGCCGCTTGCTCCAGCGTCATCCCTGTGGGCACCGGCAGGCAATGCCGCGCGTCGGCGGCACAGAATTCCGCGTAGCCGCCACCGTGCGTCAAGGCGCAGACTCGATCGCCGACTTTCCACTGCGTGACCGATTCGCCTACCTGCTCGACCGTGCCCGAAATCTCCAGGCCCAGGTACGGGCATGCGGACGGCGGCGGATTGTACAACCCTAGCCGTTGCAAAACGTCCGGGCGGTTGACGCCGGCGAACGCCACGCGGACCAGCACTTCGTGGGCGGCTACCGCGGGGGGGTGGGCTTCCTTCAAAACCAGCGTATCCGCCCCGGTTCCCGGGCCATGACTGATGAACTTCATCGAGACATCCTTTGCCTGAAAAGGCGTTCCTTGTCCAAGAGAGACGACAACACAGGACGTACGGCAGGCTTCCAGCCGGATACCAATGTTGACGCCAAGAGAATATATCATGCATCATATCTTCTTGCGCGGCGACACTACGGCTGGCGTGGCGGCCAGGCATTGGCCGACCATACCTGACTGCCTACCCGGATTCAGGGATCAAAAGGAAGGAATCGATTTGGACGGATTTGGACAAAACGCCCGGGAGAACCGGGCGCCGCCCTCCAGCCGGAGGATCGGCGCCACCAACTCGCCGCGACCATGCGCGACGGCAACCTCTTGAACCCCAGCGGATCTTTCTTCTTGGCGTCGCGTCGGAGACCGAGGTGGGAATGATCACGCCTTCGCCCGGCTTCCGGGGGGGCACTGACGATATTTAGCGTAACGATAGGGAGCCCCTGGGCTCCTGCAGAATAGGAGCAATGCATGGCGATTGCCGGAATGAACCACTTCACCGTACTCACCGCGGCGCTGGAAGACAGCGTGGCGTTCTATACCAACGTACTTGGCTTCGAGACCGGTGAGCGCCCGCCGTTCTCGTTTCCGGGCGCGTGGCTCTATGCGGCTAGCGCGCCCATCATTCACCTGGTCGCGAAAGACGAGCTACCGGTATCCACCGCGGGTGTGCTGGATCACATGGCATTCAGCGCGACCAATCTCCCCCGTGTCGCGCATCATCTGCGCCAGCTGGATGTTCCGTTCAACCTCGGGCGGCAGCCGGGCACCGGCATCTGGCAACTGTTCCTGCACGACCCCAACGGCGCCAGGATCGAGTTGGATTTCGATCCGCAGGAGCCGGCGCCCTGAGCACTGCGCTATCGATCGAGCGCGCCGTGCACTGCCCCTTCGAACCTTGGAGGGAGCGGCCAAAATCGGGGGCACCTTCTATGACGCAGGGAATACATTCGAAAATCCCTCGATCGCCTGTCAGGCGGGTATCAACGCCTGAAATTGCTTATGTCCTCGCCATTGAGAACGGCACATCGCACCTGCAGCAGTGCATTGGCTCCCGGGATCGTCCAGCGCATGTGCCCATTCCTCTTCATGCGTTGACCAATCACATAGTCGACGACTGATTCCGCTCCTGCGCTTGAAATAGGCAGCCCTTGCGCACGTCGCTGCTGATAGTTGATGTTGCAGATCGTTATTTCGGCTAATGGCGACCTCAAATTCCGCAAATGTGGGCGTTCTTTTATGGCTGGGCACGATGGGCTTCGAACAGCTGGCGGCATTGAAGGAACAACTGGCAAGGCAAGCCAAGGCCGCGCCACGGGCCAAGACGCGTCGCGCCCCCCCCGAAGGCTTCGGCCCGCCCAGCGACGCCCCTTAATGAGCCCGCTAAGCCCGTTGATCCGGTGCTGCAAGCCATCGCGACGCTGCAAAAGCGCTTCCCGCAAACCTTTCCGAAGAATCCTGCGCCCAAGTTGCCGCTCAAGATCGGCAACTTCGAGGATCTCGTCCCGCAGGCGCAGGAACTTGGCCTGAGCGAGCCGGTATTGCGCCACGCGATCCGGACCTGGTGCCGCGGCACCCGCTACTGGACCTGCCTGGTGGAAGGTGCAGCACGCGTGGATCTGGCGGGGCGGGAGGCGGGACAGGTTTCAAAGGCCGATGCGAACCGGGCGCAGCAACTGCAAGCCCGTCGTGTGGCGCGCGCGTTGTCTCAGCCAGCGACTGCGCCGAAGCCCAACTGATCTGTGATGGAGATGCCGTGCTTTCGGCGCCGATGTGCCGATGATTGTTGAGCTGCCGCGGACGCCACTGCATCGCTCGATGTCTGATTTCTTCATTTCGTGCCGCCTGATTGGCTCCCATTGTGGCTTTCGGGAGAGAGCGTCGGGGCGAGGACCCGACGATTTGAATCCGATACCGGACAAGACACAAAACAGTACATTCGACCGCCAACGAGACATACATCAGATACACGACGTTCACACACTTGCGACAGCTTTGCCTGCACCGCCTGTGCGGTCCTGATCCGCCACCCGCCAACGTTGCCCATAGAGCAACGATCTAGAAAAAAGTTGCTATTGCTCCAGCGAACTTCAAAGACAACAATGTTCCTCACCAACTAATTTACGTCATCTAAGCGAAGGCAATAAGAGAGTCGAGGACGACATGCGAGACCAAGGACCACCCGCCCACAAACGCTGGATGGCGCTTAGCGCCGCCCTCCTGGGGATTACTCTGACCAGCGCGCCGGCATCCGCCGCCGACGCGTTTCCCACCAAGCCGATATCGATGTTGGTCGCATTCCCGCCGGGGGGGCCCGCTGACGTACTTGCGCGGGCCATGCAGCCGACGATGGCCAAGGCACTCGGCCAGCCCGTGGTCATCGAAAATCTGCCCGGTGCCGGCGGCGCGCTGGCGGTGCAGCGGCTACTGAGCCGTCCCGCCGATGGCTACACGCTGATCATGGGTTCGCCCAACGAAGCCATCCTGACGCCGCTGGCGCTGGCCAGCGCCAAGTACAAGTCGGAGGACCTTGCGCTGCTGGCGCCGGTCTCGATCCACCCGCTCGTGCTCATGGCTCGCAGCGACCTGCCGTACAACTCGCTCGAACAAATCATTGCGGCCGGCAAACAGCCGGGCAGCCAGAGCCTGACCTTCGGCAATCCGGGCTATGGGACGATGTACCACATCGTCGCAGAGTACATGGCGCAGCTGACCGGCGCCAAGATGCTGCAGGTGCCGTACAAGGGCGCCACGCCGATGCTGGCGGATCTGACCGGTCACCAGATAGACATCACGATCCTGCCAAACCTCGGTGCCTCCACCCAACTGCTCGAGTCACACAAGATCAAGGCGATCGCAGTGCTGGACACGCAGCGCATGCGAACCCTGCCCGATGTGCCGGCGATCTCCGAAACCAGCGTCGCGCGCAGGTCCGAGTTCGTCTATTCGATCTGGCTGGGCGTCATGGGCAGGACCGGCATCCCTGCAGAACGTGCACGCATATTGCTGGAGGCCTCGCAGCGGGCGCTGCAGTCGCCCGAACTGATCAAGGCCCTTGCGCTCTCCGGCGTTCAGCCGATGAAGCCGCAGACGCTCGAGGCTTCTGCGGCGTTCTACGCCGACGAGACCCAAAAGTTCAGGAAGCTCGCCCACTCAATCAAGCTGACGCCTCAGTAATTCCACCCGGCACGGTCCCAGCATCCAGTCCCAGGAAGTTCTCACTTGAATATCCTAGTTGCCGGTTTCCAACACGAAACCAATACGTTCGCCCCAACCATGGCCACCTACGAGAGCTTCGTCCGTGGCGAGGACTTTCCCGCCATGGTCCGCGGCGAGGCGATTTATGACCTGCTGAACGTGAACGTGCCGATCAGCGGCTTCATCCACCACGTGCGCGAGCATGGTCACGCCGTCACGCCGGTGATCTGGGCGGCCGCCGGTGCCTCGGCCCACGTCACGACCGATGCCTACGAGCGCATCGCCGGAGAAATTGTGGAGGCGGTGACGACGGCCTCGTACGACGCGATCTATCTTGACCTGCATGGCGCCATGGTGGCCCAGCACCTCGACGATGGAGAGGGAGAGTTGCTGGCGCGCATCCGCGCCGTGGCCGGCCCCGACATGAAGATCGTAGTCTCGCTGGACCTGCATGCCAACGTCACCGAGCGGATGCTCGCTCTATCGGACGGCGTGGTAGCGTATCGCACCTATCCGCATGTGGACATGGCCGCCACAGGTAAGCGCGCGGCCGAACTGCTCCTGGAACTTGGCAGGCGGGGGACGCGTGCGCACCTGGTAGCACGGCGCGTGCCGTTCATGATTCCGGTCAACAGCATGTCCACGATGATGCAACCCGCTCAAGGCATCTACGGGCAACTCGAAGAACTGGAGCGGCAAGGCGTGCTGTCGCTGTCGTTCACGCCGGGCTTTCCCGCGGCCGACTTCGCCGAGTGTGGTCCTGTGGTTTGGGGGTACGGCTTCGACAAGCTGCGCGTCGAGCAGGCCGTCGACACACTGTTCGCGCGCATCTGCGAACCGGAGAACCAGTGGGCCGTGCAGTTCGAGGAGCCGGATGCAGCGGTGCAGCGTGCCATGCGGATCGCGCAAAAGGCCACGCGGCCGGTGATCCTCGCGGACACGCAGGACAACCCGGGCGTCGGCGGCGATGGCAACACCATGGGGATGCTGCGTGCGCTTCTCAAGGCCGGCGCGCAGAACGCCGCGATCGGGATCATCTGCGATCCCGCCGCGGCCGCGGCAGCGCACCAGACAGGTGTCGGCGCGAAGATCGATATTGCGCTCGGCGGCTGCCCACAGGTGGGCGAGGATGCCCCACTGCGCGCGACCTTCGAGGTGGAGGCGCTGTCCGAAGGCAAGTTCGTCTACGGAGGACCAATGATGCATGGCAAGGCTGCCGACATGGGACCCATGGCGCGACTGCGGATCGATGGCGTGCTCGTTGCCGTTAGCTCGACCAAGGCACAACTGCTCGACCGCAATATGTACCGCGCGGTCGGCATCGAACCGGCGGGGATGAAGATCCTCGTGAACAAGAGCTCAGTGCATTTCCGCGCCGACTTCGCCTCAATCGCGGAAGACATTTTCGTGGTGCGTGCGCCCGGTCCGTTCATCGCCGATCCGGCGGAGCTGCCATGGAAGCATCTCAAGCCCGGCATGCGCCTGAAACCGAACGGTCCGGTGTTCGCCCCGGCGCCTGGGGTCTACGACAGGCTCACGCAGCTAGGCATCGAACTGCCCAAGGCTTCGGGCCCGGCGGCAGCCTACGTGCCGAGCGTGCGGTCCGGCAACCTGATCCACGTATCCGGCCATCTCTCCCGCATCAATGGCCAGGTTCGAACCGGCCGCTTCGGTGGTGACCTGCGCACCGCCGACGGTATTGCGGCGGCCCGCCTGGTTGCCATCGACTTGCTCGCGACGCTGCACGCCGCCACCGGCGACCTCAATGCAATCGTGCGTATCGTCAAGCTGACGAGCCTCGTCCATTCGACCGCGGACTTCACTGAGCAGCACCTCGTGACCAATGGCGCCAGCGAACTGTTCGCCGAGGTGTTTGGCACGCGCGGCCAGCACGCGCTCAGCGCGTTCGGAGTGCCGCAGTTGCCGCTCGGCGCCTGCCTGGAAATCGAACTGATTGTCGAGGTCGCCTGATTCCATGCGCCGCCTGAAAGGAGCCGTTCCGTGCTGACGATGAAGAGGGGGTTCGCCGGGGCTCGTGCTTGGCGCGCCGATGGCCGGCGCGAATCCGCTTGCGCTAGCGCGGGACCAGAAAGTGGTGCCGCAGTCGGACCTGAAGATTCTCGATCCGATCTGGACAGCCGCGTTCTTGACGCGCAACCATGGCTATGCGATCTACGACACGCCGTTCGGCATGGATGCACAGGGCAAAGTCCACCCACAGATGGTGGAGCGCTACACCTCCAGCGCCGATGGCCGCACCTGAACCTTCACGCTGCGCAATGGCAACGACGAGCTGGCGTTGCCGCTCGGTAGCGGTCGGACGTCGCCGATCTCGGCTCTGGATGTGGCGCGCGCTGTGTCCGTGATCCTCGACGACCTCGCGCCATATATCGGCAACATCTACAACCTGACCGGCCCCGAGTCCGCCGACCTTGAACACTATGCGCGCGCCTTCTCCGAGGCGCTCGGTCGGACGATTCGCTACCGCAATGTGCCGCTCTCGGCCTGGGCCGACAAGCTTCGGGAAGCTGGCTTCCCTGGCCACCTCGTCAAGCACCTCGTGGTGATGGCAAAGCTCTACGCAGTGGGGCGGTACGATCGCTTGACTGACGACCTATACAAGCTTACGGGCAAGGCGCCAACGCGGGCCGGCCGCACGACCAGGCGTGTACAAGCTGGCGCCTTGTCTCGGCTATTTTTATGAACGCGAGCAAATCCGGTGCTATACAAGAACAGTAACAGTTGTCTGATCGCACTGGCAGCAACATCGTCGTTTCGATTCTGGTGGCTATGACGCAAAGGTGCCGTGCTACCGGTAATCGCCGCCACGCCAAGATAAGTAAAGCGCTGACCCGATGAACGATTCCGTATCAGCACTAGGAGAAAAAAATGACCGAGAAAATCGATCTGCCTCGTCGAGGCTTTCTGGGCACGGCCGCCTTGACGCTCGCTACAGTACAGTTTGGCGTTTTAACGTCCGCCAAAGCCCAGACCAATCAATCGAAGCCGGCGCCCCTGCCCTCGACCAAGCCGGGTACCCATGCGGCCTTTGCATCGATCAAGCAGATCAACGCAGGGCTACTCAACGTCGGCTACGCGGAGGCTGGCCCTGCGAACGGGCCAGCCGTCGTTCTGCTACACGGCTGGCCCTATGACATCCACAGCTTCGTCGACGTCGCGCCTCTGCTCGCGTCGCGCGGATACCGCGTGATTGTTCCGTACCTGCGCGGCTATGGTTCGACGACCTTCCTGTCGAAGGAAACCATGCGCAACGGCCAGCCGGCGGCCGTTGCGCTCGATATCATCGCGCTGATGGATACGCTGGGCATGCAGAAAGCCGTCATCGCAGGGTTCGATTGGGGCGCGCGCACGGCATGCATCCTTGCTGCCCTCTGGCCAGAGCGCTGTAACGGGCTGGTATCCGTCAGTGGCTACCTGATTGGCAGTCAGGCGGCGGGCAAGATGCCGCTGCCGCCTGAGGCCGAGTTTCAGTGGTGGTACCAGTTCTACCTGGCCACGGACCGCGGACGCGATGGCTATCAGAAGTACACGCACGACTTCGCGAAACTGATCTGGCAGCAGGCCTCACCGAAGTGGAAGTTCGACGACGCCACCTTCGAACGCAGTGCCGCTGCCTTCAACAATCCCGATCACGTGGAGATTTCCGTACACAACTATCGCTGGCGGCAAGGTCTTGCCGCAGGCGAGCCGAGGTACGACGAGTTCGAGCAGCGGCTCGCGACGGCGCCCACCATAGGCGTGCGCACAATCACGATGGAAGGTGACGCCAACGGCGCCCCGCATCCGGCGCCCAGCACCTATGCCAGCAAGTTCGCCAGCAAATACGAGCACCGGGACCTCAAGGGAGGCATCGGCCACAACCTCCCGCAGGAAGCACCGCGGGAATTCGCGCAGGCGGTTATCGACGTCAACAGGTTTTAGTGCGGCAGACTAGCCCGGCCGGCATCGGGACTCAACGCCCGATGCGGGCGTCACGGAGCTGCGGAAAGATCTTCCAGACGTCCAATGAGCAAGCGCCCGCTCAGGGACCGGTCTGCTCGTATCGGTGCTCCTAGCATTTTCGCGTTCACATGCCGATCATCAGGTGCCCGGGCCCATCGCGGGAAAAGTGCCTGGCCTCGATGAAGGCATGCACGACTACCAGGGCGTCTCTAATGCCTACTCTTGCCATGGCAGGGGACGACTGAAGCAAACGTACCCAAGAACGCCCCAGCCAAAAAGTGTGTTTAGGCAAGATCCGCCCGACGGACAGATCTAAAAGGGACTTGACCTCTATTGATCGTTGCGTCGTGCGTTGTACAAGTCCGTCTGCAGGTCGCCTGTCAACTCTCACACCACAGTACTGTGACTCCGTGTGGCGCTCCGTAGCGTTCAACGCGGTGCCAAAGAGAGCGAATGCAAGATTTCTTGGCTGGCCGCGACAACTCGATTACTCTCGTCATAAGGTAGCCGTCGCGCACAGTCCCGTGCGCACCGGTAACTGCAAAGCGGAAGTATTCAGTAGCCGCTCCATTCTTTTTGACAGGGCGGAGCCTTTGGCTGCAGGTATCGGCAACAGTCGACCTGGCGGTGGCGGTGCCGATTTGCCACCAAGGAGAATCGGCGATGAGCAACGAGTCAAGGCTGGAAGGCGACAAGCTCGCGCATCAGGTGGCAGAGGATGCGAGCCATATCGACGACGGCGCGATCGTCGATGACCCGAGCGTGCGCGACCATCCGCGCTACCACCAGATGTTTCCGGTCCTGACGGAGGCTGAAGTCGACAAAGTGCGTCGCTTCGGCAGCCCGTGCCACTACGCTAAAGGCGAATTGCTCTATCGTGCAGGAAGTATCTGTCCGGGCATGTTCCTCCTGCTGTCGGGAAAAGTGCGCATAGTCATTCGTGATGGCCTGGGCCACCGGATTGTCCACACCTATACACAACGCGGCGAGTTCACCTCCGATATCACCCAGCTTTCGAGCAAGCCCGCAGTTGTAGATGCGCATGTCATCGAAGCTGTCGAAGCGGTGTTGCTGCGGCCCAACCAACTAAGCGCCATGGTGATCAGTGAAGCCGATCTTGGCGAAAAGATCATGCGCGCCTTGATTCTGAGGCGCGTCTTGGCGATTGAACGCGGACAGGGTGCCGTTCTGGTCGGCGCCCCCGGCAATGATCGACTCCTCGCATTGCAAGATTTTCTGCGCCGCAACGCTTTTCCAAATATGGCGCTTGATGCGGAGCAGGACGCCGACGCCATCGCGTTACTTGAACGCCTGACGCCACAGCCCGATGACTTCCCGCTCGTCGTTTGTCCGAACGGCACTGTGCTGCGAAACCCTGATGTGGGACAGCTCGCATCTTGTCTGGGACTGATTCCTGAGTTCGATCCGACGCACGTCTACGATGTGGCGATCATCGGCGCCGGCCCGGCAGGACTTGCGACGGCCGTCTACGCGGCATCCGAAGGGCTGTCGGTCGCGGTGTTCGACTGTCGTGCCCCCGGTGGCCAGGCGGGTACGAGTGCGCGCATCGAGAACTATCTGGGCTTTCCCACCGGCATCACGGGTCAAGCCCTGGCGGGCCGCGCGTTCGTTCAGGCGCAGAAGTTCGGTGCACATATCGGTATTCCGTGCGAAGTCAAGGCATTGTATTGCGACAAGCACCCGCTTGTCGTGGAGCTTGCCGATGCCCGGCGCATCCGCGCGCGCACCGTGGTCATCGCCAGCGGCGCAGAGTATCGGCGTCCCGTCGTCGAGGGACTTGCGCGCTTCGAGCGCTGCGGCGTCTATTACTGGGCTACGCCAATCGAGGCCAGGCTATGCCGCAAGGAGCCGGTGCTGCTGGTCGGCGGCGGCAACTCCGCGGGGCAGGCTGTGGTATTTCTGGCATCGCACGCCGAGCATGTGCACATGTTCATCCGCGGCGCGAGCCTTGAGCAAAGCATGTCGCACTACCTGATCGAACGTATCGGCTCGCTGCCGAATGTAACGCTTCATACGCGCATTGAACTGACTGCGCTCGAGGGGGATGGGCGTCTCGAACGCGTGCACTACCGCGGTGCCGGCGGCATTGAAGGAAGCATGACGGTACATCATCTATTCGTATTCATCGGCGCCGAACCGAATACGAGCTGGCTTAAGACATGCGGCGTGTCGCTCGACAGCAAAGGATTCGTATTGACCGGTACCGACGTTGCCGAAGCTCCCGTGCAAACGCTGCTTTTGCAGACGAGTGTGGAGGGTGTCTTCGCGATCGGCGACGTTCGTTCGGGATCCACCAAGCGTGTGGCGTCGGCGGTAGGCGAAGGCGCGGCCGTGGTGGCGCAGATTCATCGTTTCTCGGCCGGCGTCCGGTGAACGCACCTGTCGACCAGAACGGCCGCAGTTAGTGCGGTATGAGGAAGCGTTCGCATGAATCGGGGGCGGGAGCGCTGTCAGTCGCGCTCCCTGTCTGGTCGGCAAGGGGAGCGTCAGACGTAGGCGCCGTCAAGATAGGGATCAACACTGCGCGCCGGGTCCGCCGAGACGCCCGTACGGTCCATGCCGGCCAGGGTGCGGGCACCGTCGGTGAACGGATCAACGTTGCGCGCACCGTCGGTGTACGGATCGACAGCCCGCGCGCCATCGGTGTATGCGTCGCGCGACTCCTGCACCGAACGAGCACCCTCGGTATACGGGTCCCGGGCGCCTGCATGGGACAGACCGGCGGCATGCGCACCGGCAGCGGCGGCAACCAGGGCGATGGCGAACACAAAACGCTTGGCGATGTTGGTAGTCATGATCGGTTTCCTTGAAAGTCTGCATTGGATATGGCAGCCGCGGGATCGCATCGTTGCGGTTCGCCGGCGGGCTACGGAACGTATTTAAGGAGACCGATGTATCGTGCCAGTAGCGCGTAATGACCGTTTCTGTCAGTACGCGTATCGTTGCGGCGGTTTGATACAGTCGCGTACAAAAGTCTTGCGCGAACGGGCGGACCGCCATGGAGCCGGGGACTCTCATGGTGCACTTCCGTTCATTTGCCGAAGCGCGCCTGTGGCAGGGCCAGTCAGCCCAGCCTGACTTCCGCCGCCAGGCCTCCGCCCTCACGATTACGCAGCCTGAGGGTTCCGCCGATGGCCACCGCGAGTTGCTGGGCAATCGCCAGCCCGAGCCCGGTACCGCCAGTCTCCCGGCTGCGTGAATGCTCGAGCCGGACAAACGGCTGCAGCACCACCTCGAGCTTGTCTTCCGGGATGCCGGCGCCGCGATCGAGTACCTCTAGGACCACGGTGTCTCGCTCGCGGCGCACGTTCAGTTCCGCCGCCCCGCCGAACTTCAGGGCGTTATCGATCAGATTGGTCAGTATCCGGCGCAACGCGTTGGGGCGCGTGACGATGGCGCCCCCGATGTTCTGCAGGACCGTCACCGCCTTGCCGGTGTCCTGGTAGTCGTACGCCAAGCTCTCGACAAACGATCCGATGTCGATCCGCGACGGCTTCTCGCCATCCCCGTGCGTGGTGCGCGCATACGCCAGTCCTTCCTTCACCAGCATTTCGATCTCGGCCAGGTCGTGCACCATCTTGCGCTTTTCCTCGGAGTCTTCTGCCATCTCGGCGCGCAGCTTCATCCGCGTGATCGGCGTCTGCAGGTCGTGAGAGATTGCGGCCAGGATCTGTACGCGTTCCTCGACGAACCCGGCGATGCGCTCGCGCATGGCATTGAACGCGCGCGCCGCACGCACCAGTTCGGTGGGGCCCGTCTCGCCGAGCGGCGGCGTCTTCGCGTTCGGATTGAGCGCATCGGCGGCATCGGCCAGCGCCACCAGCGGGCGGATCGACAGCCGCACTGCGAACCAGCAGCACAGGACCAGCAGCAGCAACTGGATCACCAGGACATAGGGCAGCCACTGCGCGATCGGCGTCGGGCGCGGATGCACGTCAATGGTCAGGGGGCTGCCATCGCTCAGCGTCAAATGGGCCTGCATCCGCTTGCCGTCGCCGGGAATGGACTCCACCTTGACCGGAAAGCGGCCGCCGCTCGCCTCCGTAATCCGGTCGGCAATTTCCTTGCCCTGCGGGGTCATCTCGGGCGCGCCCGACAGACCCGGCCCCAATATGTATTGATAGGCGCCGCGATTCACGCGTGGCAGCCATTGCGGCCGCTCGTCCGCCGGCACGCGGTCCATGATGGCAATCGAAGTGGACACGTCGGTTTCCAGCGTGCCGAGCATCACTCGGCGCGCGGAAATATAACGTTCAGAGAACAGCACACCGAACGACAGGCCGTGGGCGACGATCAGACCCGCGAGCAGGATTAGGAAGAGGTGCGATCCCAGCGTACGAGGCCAGGGCCAGGTGCGGACATTCACTGGCGTGCCTCCTTGATCTCCACGGGCATCGAGAACACATAGCCCTCGCTGCGCACCGTCTTGATGTAGCGTGGCTCGCGTGCATCGTCATTGAGGTGCTGGCGCAGGCGGCTGACCAGCAAGTCGATCGACCGCTCGAAGATTTCCGCCTCGCGGCCCTGCGTGAGATTGAGCAGTTGGTCGCGATTGAGCACGCGCTGTGGATGGTCGACAAACACGCACAGCAACCGGTACTCGGCCCCGCTAAGCGTGACAATGATGCCATCGCGGTCCATCAGGTGCCGCGCGGTGGTATCCAGTCGCCAGTCACCGAACGCGAGAATCCGCCCGGCCTCGGTGATCTGCAGATTGGGCGGCAGCATCCGGGTGCGGCGCAGCACGGCCTTGATGCGGGCCAGCAGCTCGCGCGCCGCAAAAGGTTTCGCAAGGTAATCGTCAGCGCCCATTTCGAGACCGATGATACGGTCCGTCTCGTCGTCGCGTGCGGTCAGCATCAGCACCGGCGTGGCCTTGTGCTTGCCGGCGCGCAGTTCCCGGCACAGCACCAGGCCATCATCGCCCGGCATCATCACGTCGAGCACGATCAGGTCGACAGCATTGGTCTCCAGAAACGACCGCATGTGCCGGCCATCAGGCGCCACGGTCACACGCAGGCCGTTCTTGGTGAGATAGGTCGAGACCAGTTCCCGGATTTCCCGGTCGTCATCGACGATCAGGATATGGTCGACATGGGTGTCCATCGGTGTCCCCTCTGTCATAAAAAAGAACGACCAGTCTGTTTCGCCTGCAATCTATGGGGCGCGATTTTTCGTGTACCGCAATGTATCCGGCGGCAGCACCTCGACAATCCTACACATATTCCCCCGAAGGCGACACATACCAGCGATGCTGGCGGTGTCTGATGGACGGCAAGCCAAACCTTTGCGAAAGGACACCGATCATGGCCCTGCTGATACTTGCCTACCTGGGGGGGGTACTGACTATCCTGAGCCCGTGCATCCTGCCCGTCCTGCCTTTTGTCCTCAGCCGCACCGGCCAGCCGTTCCTGCGCGGCAAGCTGCCGATGCTAGCCGGCATGGCACTGACCTTTGCCGCAGTTGCCACGCTGGCGTCGGCTGGTGGCGCTTGGGCAGTGCGCGCCAACGAATACGGGCGCCTCGCCGCCCTGATGCTGTTGGCGCTCTTCGGGCTGTCCTTGCTTTTACCGAAACTGGCGATCACCCTCGCTCGGCCTGTGGTGGCACTCGGCAACCGTCTGGTCACCACCAGTAGTTCGTCCACATCTGCTTCGTCCGCGTCGGCTTCGCCATGGGGTTCGCTGCTGCTTGGCGTCGCCACCGGCATGCTATGGGCCCCGTGCGCCGGCCCTATCCTCGGGCTTGTCCTGACGGGTACGGCCCTTGACGGTGCAAACCTGTCGACGTCGGTATCGCTGGCTGCCTATGCAGCCGGGGCGGCCACCTCGCTGGCCGCCGCGCTTGGCCTCGGCGGCCGCGTCTTCACGGCGATGAAGCGGTCAATGGGCGCTGGCGAATGGCTGCGTCGCGGCCTGGGGGCAGGTGTACTGGGCGCGGTGCTCGCCATCGGCATCGGAGCCGATACCAGCCTGCTGGCGCACTTTCCCGTAAGCGGGCCGGCGCGCATCGAGCAGGCGCTGATCAATGGGCTGCGCAGAGAACAACTCGCGCCACAAGTCATGAACGACGCCAACTACGACCGCGGCATGCTGCTGGCTGCCAATGACACATCCGTGGGCTTCCCGAGCCGCTTGCCCGTAGAGGGCCGCCTGCCTCCGCTAGATGGTGCAGTGCAATGGGTCAACTCTCCGCCACTGTCGAGAGACCAGTTGCAGGGCAAGGTCACACTGGTCTACTTCTGGACCTACTCTTGCATCAACTGCATCCGTACCCTCCCCTACCTTCGCGCCTGGGCGGAGAAGTACAAGGATCAGGGCCTGACGGTGGTTGGCGTGCATACGCCCGAGTTCGCCTTCGAGAAGACACCGGAAAACGTGCGCCGCGCAATTTCCGATTTCCGCATCGGCTTCCCCGTGGCGGTCGATAGCGATTACCGCATCTGGCGTGCATTCCAAAACAGCTACTGGCCGGCCACATACCTTGTCGACGCCCGCGGCAACATCCGCCATCACCAGTTCGGTGAGGGCGACTATGCCAAGTCCGAGCGCGTCATCCAGTCGCTGCTGGCGGAAGCGGGCAATCCGCCGGTGGCGCGCGACGTGGTCACCCCCGACGCGGGTGGCGCGCAGGCGGCGCCGGACCTGTACAACATTCGCTCAACCGAGACCTACATCGGCTACATGCAGGCGTCCAACTTCGCCTCACCGGGCGACATACGGCAGGACGCACCGCGCGAGTACACCGTTGCCAACCTTCGCCTCAACAAGTGGGGCCTGTCAGGCCAATGGACCGTCGGCGCCGAGCAGGCAACGCTCAATCGCGCCGATGGCCGCATCGCCTACCGCTTTCATGCGCGCGACCTGCACCTTGTACTGGGACCGGCGGCCGATGGCCGGGCGGCTCGCTTCGTGGTAACCGTCGACGGCAAGCCCCCTGGCGCCAGCCACGGCGCGGACATCGATGCAGCCGGCAATGGCGCGGTCACGCAGACGCGGCTCTACCAGTTGGTACGCCAGGCTGGCGCGGTAGGCGAGCACACTTTCGAGATCCGCTTTCTGGATCCCGGCGCCCAAGCTTATGCCTTCACCTTCGGCTAGCAAAACATCCCGATTTCCCCTTTTACAAATGAAATCGCACTGGAGCTGGTTCGTCCACAACCGGTTGGCGGCAATACGCCGCCCGCGGCGAGCCAGCGCCTTCGCAAGCTCGCTTGATCGGCACGCGGTGCTCGTCTGACATGAAATGCACCGCCTGTCGTTTCGCTACCGACAAGTCCTTGTGCAGGTGATTCTTGAGGGTTGGCGGTTCCCGGACAGACACAGCTTTGCAATCTCGAACCTGAAATATTCGCTGTACTCGGCTTGGGGTTTCATAGATCGCACGGAACATCATGAACAGACCATCCAGGCCAGCGGTAGGACCGCGCAGGCCAACCGGATCAGCAAGCCAGTGCCCAATCCCTTCCGGTAGTCGGGTAGCTGACTCCTCGGGATCCACACCACACTGTGATCCGGCCATGTCACCGGCACTAATTCGGTGTCGGCCTCCGCCCTTCATTGGTGAATCTCATGACAATACGCTTTGCTGCTGAAGCAGCGTCATCGCGGCAGCGATGCGTGCGTTGCGTTGGCGTACCGCCGGACAGAAGGCGATTGCGCCGACAAGGGTCAAGGGCACCATGGGCCGGTTGTCACCATCGCGCGAGCACTTGTGGTCCGCGGCGCCGTCGTCGCTCGCGACGAGCGCCCGGGGAAGTTGGTGTTGCATGGTTGTTTCCTGTTTTGTCCGTCTAGGCATTGGTATTGCGTGTGCCCCACCCTTCACCACTGCCGGGAACACAATACCTCGGCCGAAAGAGAAGGTCTCGTTCGAGACGGGAATAGTGGGCGATGAATACGTCGTTCAGGGTGACATCGGCGGCTTTGCCGAATTGCCGCGAGATTCCCACCATCAGCGGCTGCCTCTGGCGGGACGGATCATCTTCACCTTTCCTTCGCAGCGCGGACGCTCAATGGTGCGTGAGTGTACGATGGGGACGACGCGCTTTGACGACTTTCAGCACCGCTTGGGTATCGCGCGCAACGTGTTGACCGCGCGCTTGAACCGCCTGATCGATAACGGTGTGCTGGTGAAGGTATTGGCCGAAGGCAGCGAGCAGCGTACCGAATATCGGCTGACGAAAAGGGAGATCGCTCTACCCGGTGCTCGTCGCGCTGATGCAATGGGGCGACGAGTGGCGTGGACACGAAACGCCGATACGTATTGTCGAGGACAGCACCGGCCAGCCCCTCGAACGGGTAAGCCTGCGCGTGGGTCCGCGCACACTTGGCTTACGCGACGTGCGTTTCGAGCCCGCCGAGGGCGGCAACTGAGAATACGTCCGAGATCGTCAAGGCACGCAACCGGGCCATCCTCGGCAAGGGGTGAGTGATTGTTGCCACCGCGCGTTCTGCGCGGTGTTTTTCCAATAGCGATCTCATCGAGGCGCGCGCCGCCCCGGTCAGTTGATCGTGACAGGCGGCGCCACGGCGCCGGCTCAGCGCAACGACCGGAACGCGGAACGCAACTCGGAACTGAACAGCTCCGGTTCTTCCCAGGCCGCGAAGTGGCCACCCTTGTCCACGCGGTTGTAGTAGGTCAGGTTCCGATAGGCGCGTTCCACCCAATGCTTTGGCGGCCTGTACACCTCGCCAGGGAAGATGGTCACCGCCACCGGAATGGTGATGGGTCTTGTGCTGGCTTGGGCGGCCCCAGCTTCCCAGTAGATTCGCCCGCTTGAAGCCCCGGTATCGGTCAGCCAGTAGAGCGTGATGTTGTCCAAAATAGCGCCGCGGCTCAACGCTTTCTCAGGGTCACCACGGGTGAATACCCAGTCCGCCTGTTTGTCATAGATCCATGCTGCCAGCCCCACCGGCGAATCGGCCAGGCCATAGCCGATGGTCTGGGGTCGCGTTTGCATGATGCTGGCGTAGCCAAGCCCCTTGTTGAGGAACTCCCTGGTTTGCTCAAACACCTCCCTTTCTTCGGGCGTGAGGTTTGCCGGCGCGGGATCGCCGCTCCTCAGTGCCTTCGCAAGGTCCGGTGGCACGGTCGTGGCGCGCTCGATCCGGTTGACGTGGATGCCAAGCAGTCCCTCCGGCGCCTGGCGGCCGAGTGCGTCGGAAATGATGGCGCCCCAGTCGCCGCCCTGCGAGACGTAGCGCGTATAGCCGAGCCGCTTCATTAGAACGTCCCAGGCGCGCGCAACGCGATCTGGGTTCCAGCCTTTGTCCTTCGGCTTCTGTGAATACCCGAAGCCGGGTATCGACGGAATGACCAGATGGAAGGCATCGTCAGCGGTGCCGCCGTGCGCCGTTGGATTTGTCAGCGGGCCGATGACGTTCAGCAACTCGAAGACCGAACCTGGCCAGCCGTGCGTCATGATGAGCGGCAGCGCGTTCGGATGGGGGGAGCGCACGTGGACGAAATGAATGTCCAGACCGTCGATGTTCATCAGGAACTGCGGATAGGCATTGAGTTTCGCCTCGGCCTTTCGCCAGTCGTAGTCCGTCGCCCAATAGCGCACGAGCCGCTGAAGCGTCGCTAGCTGCACGCCCTGGGAGCGATCGCCAACCGTTTCCGCATCGGGCCAGCGCGTGGCGGCAAGGCGGCGGTGCAGGTCGGCAAGTGCGGCCTGGGGAGCATGGGCGCGGAACGGACGGATCGCGTCCGCCGCGGCGGGGTGCCCACCATCGGCCTGCGCGGCGGCAGACAGAACCGGGGGAAACATAGAGAGCGCTGCCGTCGCCATGCCGCCCAACAGCAAAGTTCGGCGCGTCGGGTCAGAAGCCTGATTCGATGCGTGTGAGTTCACGAGGATGCGTCCTTTTTTGATTGGGTCCTTATTTGGCCGGCACCACTAGCGGCGCCCCCTTCTTGACAATGTAGGTCGCCAGTTCCGATGCCTTGCCACTGCCGACATTCCTCGCCGAGTGTGCGGTGCCTGCCGGGATAAACAGCGAATCGCCCGTCTTGAGCGTGACAGGCGGGTTGTCACCGAGCTGGTACTCCAGCGTCCCCTGCAGGACATGCGCGATCTCTTCGCCCGGATGCAGATGCTTCGGCGCGAACGCACCCGGATCGAAGTCGACGCGTACCTGTACGCCCTCTCGATCCGGCACGCTAAGATCGTGCTGGACGAGATCGGTGCGATGTACCTCCGCCGTTTGCGCTTGAGCCGCGTGCAGCGGCAAACCGGTGGCGACGATGAGCATGGCCGCAGCCATGATTCGGGTCGATTTCATTTGGAATTCCCTTTCCTTGATGAACTGGAGAAGATCCAGTTGCCGGTCAAGGTCGTATTGATGAAGCAACGGTCGTGGCGCGCAATTGGTTTTGCCATGGTTTGATTCAGGCGCGACACACGCCCTATGCACGGGCATGGAATACCTGACACCAAATGCGGCCGCACCTCGAAAATCGTCGTTGCCTTGTCTTGCACGTGCGGATAATGACCAATATTTGGAAGGATCTGGAGATCCAGGTTTGCCCGACTGGCCAGCTCTCCTCCCATGTCCTTCTTGATATAGATACCCTGCTCCCGCCAGATTAAGGCGACGCAATGCTCGTGCAGCCAGCTTCCAGCGCGACAAGCAGTGGTGCTGCGGCACCCGCAGCACCAGAGAACCGAAACCACCGGTACGTCGTGGAATTAACATTCATGCTTCACTCCTTTACTTGACCATCCGCAACTGGAGATCCGATCCGACCTGGAGAGAATCCGTTGCATACGCAGCATTAAAGGATCGAAATGTATCTCTTCTGTGGCGAGCGACAAGCTCTGACGTACCGCTACGTATCCGCGACCGCGCTCAATACATTTCCATACAAAAAACTCGTTGGCGTGCTGCCTAAGTAACGCCGCTGCATATGCCAGCTTCGGCGTGCTCGGCGCAAGTTCCTTTGCGCTCGGTTCGACTTGATTTAACAACGCATCCGCCACTTCGATTTGCCGCCGTTGCCAGTCTTGTCTTGGCCATTGTTGATGGCTACCCGAGCTCGCCGCGTGCAGGCGTAGTCCAGCCGAACGAAAGCACCAGTAGTCAGCTTGCCGCCAACTTGCTCGACAACGCGCGCGAAGGTGACGGCATGCTGCACGGGTATCGCGTCTGAGCACTCATGACGCGCCCAATCTGTATGTACGCGCGGCCAGAGTTGGCTCGCACGTCAAGGAAACCGATCTTCGAAGAGGAAGAACCATGCCCCGCCTACTAGGAAGCGTTAGACAGCATGAGCCATGGGATCTACTTGACACCCGAGGTCGGCGAGGCGTTTGAGCAGGCGACGGATGGTTTTGTTGACGTCGTGACGGTCGAAGTAATCGGGGCCAAGGTCGGCGTACTCAGCGCCATCCCGGAGCACGTGGCAGGCGGCCGTGAGCATGGAAGCAGCCACCGCGAGGAAGGCCTTCTTGACGCCGCGGCGCGCCTTGAGGCGCAGGAACTGGGCATGCAGATAGCTGGTCTTGACCGGCACAGCCGCCCAGCCAGCCGTCACGAGGAAGGTCTTGAGCCAGGTGCCGCTCTTGCGCACTCGGGTGCTGCGCCGCTTGCCAGCACTCTCGTCATTGCGTGGGCATAGGCCTGCCCAGGACACCAGATGGCTGGCATCGGCAAAGCGCGTCATGTCGACGCCGATCTCCGCCAACAGGACCTGAGCGGTCAGGTCGCCAACCCCGGGATCGTGGTCAGCAGGCGGGCGCGCTGTTGGATCGGCGCCAGCGCTTTTCCCACGACGGCGTCGCGCTCGGCCAGCGTGTGCTCCAGTGCGCCAATGACATCCAGGTGCAGTTTCAGCATCGTGCGGTGGTGCTCGGTAATGCGTGCATTCAGCGCCTCGCGCAATTCGGCGTCCTTTTTTCGGGCGTTGCCTTGGGCGAGCGCGGCAAGCCGCTCGGGGTCGACCTCGCCATCGACGATGACTTTGATCATGGCACGGCCGCTGCGCCCGCGCACATCCAAAAGCACACTGCCGCGCTTGAGGTTGGCGTCTTCAAGGACTTTCTGGATGCGCAGACTGTGCTGGGCAATCTCGCGCACGAGTTGCTTGCGGGTGCGCGTGAGATTGCGCACCTCCTGGGTGGCGGCGGGTGGCACAAAGCCCGGGGGTTCCGGCTTCGTCACCGGCCTTGCATTACTGATTAACTGCGCCTTTGATAAGCCTGCCCTGGCGCGAAGCCGAAGCAACTCTTGAATTGCCTCCCAAAATGACTGTGATCGGCAAATCCGGCCTGTAGCGCCACGCGCCCAATTTTTCGCCCGAATGAAGCATGAGTTTGGCTTTTATCATTCGCATGACCAACTGATAGCGATGAGGCGGCAATCCGTATATTTGACTGAACCGGCGACAAAAATGTGCGGGGGACATCGCCGCCCGACGTGCGAGGTCGTCCAGCGAAACTGCCTTGTTCCAATGCGACTCCAGGTGTGGTGCTGGAATGCTATTGCCACCCGCCTGCGTTGCGTGGATTCAAAGTTGAGGCCGTCCAAGAGCGGCATTGCTTGCCGCATCCATTCAAACGCTTTCGCCATGGCCTCGGTGAGCACGTCCTTTGTCGCCATAGCGGGCTCCTGCTGGATTACAGGATGGCCAGTGTAATGCAGGACGGCGGCGGATAACGCCGGCGGGGCGCGATTGCGGCAGGGCTGGCGGTCAGCGATGGCGTGGTGCGCGGCGTGGCCGTCATGGCAACCGGCGCATGGTACACGCCCGACGCCGATGGCGTGGATCGCGCCGGGGCAGCCAATACCCTGACGCTCGATATCGGCACGTCGGATCTGACGCAAGGACGGAACGCGATGAGCTGCCTGGTCGAGGTGTCGCGTGAGCCGTAGCGGGCGGCTACTGGCCGCCCTGCGCAAACATCGGCATGTTCCGCAGGATATGTTCGAGCAGCTTGAGCGCCGCCGCCGGTAACGGCCGCCCGGCCTTGGCCAGCAAGCGCGCCTGGGTGCCCCTGAACAGCGGATGATCGATCGGCACCACCGTGAGCGTTCCGGCAGCGACTTCGCGATACGCGGCGAACTCGCCGCCGATCAGCGTCATGTAGTTTTCGTAGGCAACAAACTGCTTGAGCGCCGTCAGCGAATTGGTGACCAGCGTCGGCCGGATCCTAATGTTCTCCGCGAATTCGAGCATCTTGGCGGCGTGCCCGACGCCGAATGACGCCGGCATCATGGCCAGCGGCCAGGACAAGATGTCCTTGACGCTAGCCGCGCCGCCACGCAATGCCAAGGGATGGTCGGACCGCACCAGCAGGCCGACCGCCTGCGACGAGCTCGCCAGATACTCGATGCGCGGATGTGGCGGCGGATTGAAGGCAAGTCCGATGTGCGCGCGACTCTCGGCCACGGCGTCGAGCACCTGATCCACGCCGAGGATCTCCATGCCGATGTCGAGCAGCGGGTACTGCGCGCAGAACGGCGCCAGCACTTCATTGACCAGCGCATCCACGTACCCCTCGCTCAGGACCAGTTGGACCTGCCCCTGCTGCAGGCCCTTGAGGGCATGGAGCTGGTCCTCGAGCTTCTCCTGATGTGACCGGTAGCCGCGCCAGAACTCAAGCAGATGCGCGGCGGCCTCGGTCGGCCTGACGCCGCGCGCCTGCCGCTCGAACAGTGTCGTGCCAAGTTCATCCTCGAGCAGCCGGATCTGCCGGGTGATCACCGATGGCGATGTGTTGAGATTCTCCGCCGCGCCGCGAATGGTGCCTTGCTCGAGCACTTCGCGGAAGTAGCGCAGC
The DNA here is from genome assembly GCF_056399885.1 of Cupriavidus sp. 01L45. Taxonomy (NCBI): domain Bacteria; kingdom Pseudomonadati; phylum Pseudomonadota; class Betaproteobacteria; order Burkholderiales; family Burkholderiaceae; genus Cupriavidus; species Cupriavidus sp. 01L45. The sequence continues at coordinate 72,582 of NZ_JBFTSG010000016.1, forward strand.
CGCTGCTGATTGATTTCACGCATGTCGAACCATCCACTTGGCCGATGAAAGACTCACACCATAACCGATGCGTTGCCCGGAAGACAACGAAGTGTGGACATGGTTGCTGTTGGCGATTGCCTTTGTCGCTGCCACTATCTGATCCATCAACGCGGTACCCACATAAAAGACATTGGAGACTGGCATGCTGGTGATCCCGAGCGAAAGCGCAGTAGACGGCACCTCAACCCTCTACAACAAGATCAACTGGCGACTTCTGCCGCTCTTGCTGATCTGCTACCTGTTCGCCTACCTCGATCGCGTCAACATCGGCTTTGCAAAGCTTCAGATGCAAGGCGACCTCGGCTTCTCCGATGCCGCATATGGCGTGGGCGCGGGGATCTTCTTTATCGGCTACGTGCTGTTCGAGATACCGAGCAACCTAATGCTGCCGCGCATCGGCGCACGCAAGACCTTCAGCCGCATCCTCGTACTCTGGGGCATCACCTCGGCCTGCATGCTGTTCGTGCGCAACGTGCCGATGTTCTACGCCATGCGTTTCCTGCTCGGCATCTTCGAAGCAGGCTTTGCCCCGGGCATGATCTACTACCTCTCCTGCTGGTACGGCCCGCAGCGCATGGCGCGCGCCATTGCGATCGTGTTCCTTGCCGGCCCGCTCGGCGGCATTGTCGGCGGCCCGGTCTCGGCATGGCTGATCACTGCGCTGTCAGGCACCGGTGACCTGGCCGGCTGGCAATGGATGTTCCTGGTCGAAGGCCTGCCCTGCATCCTGCTCGGCGTGCTCGCCCTGTATTTCGTGCCGAACCGTCCCGCCGACGCCGCCTGGCTGACCGAGCAGGAAAAGCGCCTGCTCGCCAACGAAATCGGATCCAGCGCGGCGCACAATCATTCCTTCCTGGCCGTGGCTCGTGATGCCCGGGTCTACGTGCTGGCCCTGGCGTACTTCTGCATCATCGCCGCGATCTATGCGATCAGCTTCTGGCTGCCGACCTTCATCAAGGCCCAGGGTGTGAACGACACCGTGCAACTCGGCTGGTACTCGGCCCTGCCCTATGTCGCCGCGGCCTTCGGCATGTACTACATGGGCCGCCGCTCGGACCGGGTCGGCGAGCGCCGTTTCCACAGTGCCGTGCCCGCAACTGTCGGCGGATTGCTGCTCGCCGCGTCCATCCTCGTCGACGGCAATCTTGCGGCATCGCTGGTGTTGCTCACGCTCGGTACCTGCGCGCTGTGGATGACCTACACGGTGTTCTGGGCCATGCCTTCCGAATACATCAAGGGCCCGGCGGCAGCAGGCGGCATCGCACTGATCAACACGATCGGGCTATCGGGCGGCTTCTGGGGCCCGGCCATCATCGGATGGACCAAGACCGCCACCGGCAACCTTCACCTCGGTGTGCTGATCCTGGCCGCGCTGCCAATCATCGCCGCACTGATCATCCTCGCCAACAAGCTGCCCGCGAAGCAGTAACAAGGAGTCGTCATGCTTCTACATCTCTCCACCTGGTCCGAAATCGAGCAGTTCCTCAAGCGCAGCCGCACGATTGTCGTGCCGATCGGCTCCAACGAACAGCACGGTCCCACAGGGCTGCTGGGTACGGACTGGCTGTGTCCCGAAATCATTGCGCGTGAATCGGAAAAAACCGCCGATATCCTCGTGGCCCCCACGTTTAACATCGGCATGGCACAGCATCACCTCGGCTTTCCCGGCACCATCTCGCTGCGCCCGTCCACGTTCATCGCCGCGATCGGCGACTGGACCCGCTCGCTGGTGGTGCATGGTTTCGAAAAGATCCTGTTCCTGAACGGCCATGGCGGCAATGTCTCGTCGATCGATGCCGCGTTCTCCGAGCTGTACGCCGAAGCAAGCTTTGCGCGTCGTCGTGCCGGCTTCGCACTGAAGCTCTGCAACTGGTGGGATCTCGAAGGCGTGGGCGAACTGGCACGAGACCAGTTCCCGACCGGCCACGGCGCGCATGCCACGCCTTCGGAAATTGCGATCACGCAGTGGGCCTTCCCCGATTCGATCAAGGCGGCCGACTATGCGCCGCCCATTGCCCCGACCGGCCCGATCCGCGAAGCCCTCGACTTCCGTGCCCGCTTCCCGGACGGACGCATCGGTTCCGATCCAGGCCTGGCAACGCGCGAGAAAGGCCGCGCACTGGTCGAACTGGCCGCGCAGTCCCTCGCGCGCGAACTCGAAGCCTTCGGCCGCGAGCCGATGCCGGACTGAAACCGGTCCGCCGGCGCCACATGTCTCGCGATGACTCCCCGTGGCGCCAGCCATCTTGCCCTCCATCGATAAACATCATGCAATCACACGATATCCACCAAAGACTGAAAGCACTCGACATCGAGCTGTCCCCCGCAGGCGCGCCGGCTGCCGCGTACGTAATGAGCGCGCAGAGCGGCAACCTTGTCTACCTATCCGGCCACATTGCGAAGAAGAACGGCAACGTGTGGGTTGGCAAGCTCGGCGCCACGATGTCGACGGACGAGGGACGCGCCGCGGCCCGCGCGGTCGCGATCGATCTGCTGTCGACGCTACAGGCCCACACCGGCGATCTGAATCGCGTCAAACGCATCGTCAAGGTCATGAGCCTGGTCAATTCAACGCCCGACTTCACCGAGCAGCATCTGGTCACCAACGGCGCATCGGAACTGTTCGTCGACGTGTTCGGCGATGCCGGCAAGCATGCGCGGTCGGCATTCGGTGTCGCACAGATTCCGCTGGGGGCCTGCGTGGAGATCGAAGTCTGCGTCGAACTGGACTGAGGCTTAAGATCGAACCAAACCGTGCGCACGGACGAACTCTCAAGGTCCGCGCGACAATCTTCAGCGCGGCAACCAGTTGCTCACGCGAAGCGGCACAGGCCAGGCTCTTGAGCGCTTGCCGAATACAGGGCAGCGGCGATAGCTTCGGAGCAGTCGGCTGCCACCTCGTTGGCGACGCTCTAGAAGCTTTGCGGAGTATTGACCCACAGCACCCGGGCATCGACGGAGCCGATATTCCTGTAGCCGTGAGGAAGGTGCGAAAGAAAGAAAAAGGAATCGCCTTTCTTCACAATCGTCTTCTGCTGGTCCACCGTCAACTCGAGCTCCCCTTCCAGCACATAGCCCATTTCTTCACCCTGGTGCTCAAGATAACCCTGAGATGAGGTGCCGACCGGAATATGATGAATATTCGCCTCCAGCAACGTGCACAGCTGATTTGGAAGTAGCGTTTCCAACGCGACGCCATTTCCCGCGCGTTGGTGCTCGGTCCGGAGCGTCTGCCGCTGTCCCTCGCGCATTACCGTGACCACGCCGCCCGCATCCGTCTCTTCCGAGAAAAGCCTGGCAACACTGATTCCCAGATTCACAGCGATCTTGTGAATCATCGGGAGCGAAGGGTGTACTTTGTTATTCTCGACTTTCGAAAGGAAACTTTCGGTACATCCGACCTTTTCTGCCAGTTGGCGCAAACTCAATTTCCGATTAAGTCTGGCATGCTTCAACCGGCCACCAATTACAATTTCCTGATTTTGTCCGGTATTTTCCATAAATTATACAACGATTATATCTGGCTCGGCCAAATGCGAAGTATAACCGCATTCGTGTGCGCATACGCCAAATGATACCCTTGAGTCACAAGTAAAGACAGGATGATTCCTGTTAGTCAAGTTACTTGACTAACAGGAATCAAGTCGGCAAACTGGCTCGCAACACAACAAGGTAAGCAGCCAGATGAACGCCCCCACTCCTTCCTCCTCTCTCACCCAAATCGGTCCTTGCATCAACAGCCAGCGGCTCTGGGAACATGTCTGCGCCATGGCAAGGATCGGCGCCACGGCCAAAGGCGGTGTCAACCGCCAGGCGCTCACCGCGGAAGACACCCAGGGCAAGATGTTGTTGCTCCAATGGGCATCGAGGCGAGGCTATCAGACCTCGATCGACCCGATCGGCAATCTGTTCATCCGCCGTCCCGGAAAGAACCCGGGTCTGAGGCCGGTATTGACGGGTTCACATCTCGATTCCCAACCGACCGGAGGCAGGTTCGACGGTGTCTACGGCGTGCTCGCAGGTTTCGAGGTACTCGAGACGCTAGACGATCACGGTATGGAGACCGAACACCCGATCGAGCTCGTTGTGTGGATGAACGAGGAGGGCTCAAGGTTCCCCCCTCCCACGATGGGTTCCGCCGTTGCGGCCGGCGCGCTGCCGCTGGCCAATGCATTGGCGATCAAGGACGTCAACGGTTTCGATGTGGAAAGCGCACTGAAGGCCCAAATCGCGGAGCTGCCGGTACTGGAGAAGCGCCCGCTTGGCATGAGCGGCTTTGCCTATATCGAAGCCCACATCGAGCAGGGCCCCGTGCTCGAGAACCAGGCATGCGATGTGGGCATTGTCACGGGAATTCAGGGGCTTCATGCCTACGAGATCCAGTTGCTAGGCGCTGAGGCCCACGCGGGCACCACGCCGCTGCGGCATCGCAAAGACGCATTGGTGGCCGCCACCACGCTCATCGGACGCATTCGCGCCGCGATAGACGACCCCGAGGATATCCTGCGCTTCACCGTCGGAAGGCTGGAGGTCTATCCGGGATCGCCTAACACCGTGCCAGGCCGCGTGACATTCAATATCGATTTGCGGCATCCCGACCCCGACTCCCTGCTACGTGCCGGCGAGACGATCCTTCAGCTTTGCTCCGGCGAGATCGAGGGCTGCCCGGTGTCGGTGAAGGTTCTGTTGAGGTCCACGCCGATAACGTTCGACGATCGCGTGGTGGCAACCGTGCGCAACGCTGCCGCCGGTCGGGCAATGAAATTCCTTGACATCGTATCCGGCGCGACTCACGACGCCAAGTACACCGCACACCACATCCCCACCGGCATGATCTTCGTGCCTTGCGAAAAGGGCATCAGCCACAACGAGGCCGAGAACGCGCGCGAAGTCGATGTCGCGGCCGGGGCGCAGGTCCTCTGCGACGCCATGCTGGCGATCATGTCCGAACAACTATAGGCAACCGCCACCGGGAAGTGTCGGTCCACATGAAGCGAAGTTGCCACGCAATGACGCCAGAACCATTTCGACCACACCTCCCGGCGCCGATGCGCGCCGGGGCGACGCTATACACACCAACCAAAGGAGAGGTCTATGTCTCAGAAAGACCAAATTTCATGGCGCGGGACGGACGGTGCGTCCCTCTATCGAAAGGTAGATCTACGCCTGCTGCCACTGCTGTTCATTGGCTTCATGTTCGCCTATCTGGACAGAGTCAACGTAGGCTTTGCAAAGCTTCAGATGCAGAGCGACCTCGGCTTCTCCGACGCCGCCTACGGCATCGGGGCCGGAATATTTTTCGTGGGCTATGTCCTGTTCGAGGTGCCAAGCAATCTCTTGCTGCCCAGGGTTGGCGCCCGGCTTACCTTTAGCCGCATCATGGTGCTCTGGGGTATTACCTCGATGTGTATGGTGTTCGTCAATAGCGTCCCGGTGTTCTACGCCCTGCGCTTTCTGCTGGGCGTCTTCGAAGCCGGCTTCGCGCCGGGCGTCCTGTTCTACCTGTCGCGCTGGTATGGTCCGAGCCGCATTGCCGGCGCAATTTCGATGGTTTGGCTTGCGGGCCCTTTCAGCGGAATTGTTGGCGGGCCGCTGTCGGCGTGGATCATGACGGCTTTCGCCGGTACGGCGAACCTCGCCGGATGGCAATGGATGTTTCTCATTGAAGGCGCCCCCACCCTTGTGCTTGGCGTCGCGGCCTACTTCCTGCTTGTCGATGATCCATCCAATGCGAAATGGCTCAACGACGCGGAGAAACGCGCACTGGCCGCGGAAACGAACACGGCTGCGGACCGGCGGCACGAATCGTTCCTCACGGTACTGCGTGATCCCAAGGTGTATATCCTGGCGGCTGCCTATCTGTGCATCATCGCGCCGATCTACGCCTTGAGCTTCTGGCTGCCGACGATCATCAGATCCGCCGGTGTCACCAACACACAGACGCTCGGATGGTATGCGGCCATTCCTTATGTGGCTGCGGCGTTTGCCATCTTCTTCGGTGGCCGTAGCTCCGACAGGCGTCAGGAGCGTCGAATTCACATCGCCGTGCCGGCCGCCATAAGCAGTCTTTGCTTCATTGGCTGGTACCTTGCCGACGGCAATCTCGCAGTGACACTGGTATGCGTTACCGTCGCTACCGGCCTGATGTGGATGGCCAACATCGTCTTCTGGGCCGTTCCGCCCGCGTACATCAAGGGCGACGCACGAGCGGGAGCCATCGCCCTGATCAATACGATTGGCCTGTCTGGCGGCTTCTTCGGCCCAAGCATCATCGGTTGGTCGAAATCCGTGACCGGCAGCATCTACCCTGGGTTCCTGCTGATGGCAGCGCTGTTGCCGATGTGCGCGTTCATCATCCTGTTCCTGCGCCTGAAGCCCAGGGCCGATACCGCGCTTCGCCACGAGTCGCCCATGCCGGCCAGCGTGCATCAAGCGAAGTAAATCTCCTCTGGCCAGTGATCGCGCATGCCAGTAGTCACTCAACTATGAAGCCGCCGGGGAGTGCGATGCGGGACGAACGTCCTCCATTGCCTGCGGTCAGACCAGACAGGCGCGCAGCCCTTGCGATGCGCGCCCTCCCAATGTGTCGCTGAAAGAGAACGTCCAAATGAAGCTCGCCGAATACACCGCCCTTGACGGCATGGGCCTGCATCACCTCATCGCCACGCGAGAAGTGACCGCAATGGAAGTAGCGCAGGCCGCATTGGCTGCCATCAAGGCGGTCAATCCCCAGGTAAACGCTGTGCTCGATTATTGGCCCGAAGAGGTGGAGATACAGTCAGCTGGCATCGTGAGCGCCGATCCGAGACCGCTCGGCGGCGTGCCGTTTCTCCTCAAGGATCTTGGCGTTGCCATGCGGGGACGCAGGAGCGAAATGTGCAGTCGTTTGGCGATGGGCACCGTCGCAAAGGAAGACTCGTACGTGATGACGAGTTTCCGTCAGGCAGGCCTGATCACGCTTGGGCGAACAACCATGCCGGAACTGGCGGTCAGCACGACGACGGAACCCGTGCTGTACGGCCCGACGAGGAACCCCTGGAGTCTGCAACATGGCACGGGCGGATCGAGCGGCGGTGCGGGAGCGGCGGTGGCCGCCGGTATCGTTCCCATTGCGCATGCGACGGACGGAGGCGGATCGATACGGGTGCCGGCCTCCTGCAACGGGCTCTTCGGTCTGAAGCCGACCAGGGGACGCGTGTCGAACGGGCCCTACGTGGACGAAGTATGGAATGGTCTGGGCGTGCATTTTGCCGTGAGCCGAACTGTGCGCGACAGTGCGGCGCTGCTTGATGGCATCCACGGCGGCGGCGTGGGCGAGCCCTACTACATTGCCCCGCCCAAAGCCAGCTATCTGTCGGAGATCCGGCAGCAGCCGGGAAATCTGAAGATCGGGTTCATGATGAATCCATTCAATGCCGCGCGTACCGACACGGGGGTTGCTGATGCCTTGAGCAAGGTGGCCAGGACACTTGAGTCCCTGGGTCATCATGTCCATGAAGTAGCGCCAGATTTGGGTGTGAGCTGGGACGCCTTTGTGCTATGCAATGCGCAAATCTGGGCTGCCAACGCGGCGCTCCGGATCAACGGCATTGCCGCATCCACCGGACGAACGGTGGATGAAAAACACCTCGAACCTGCAACGCTCGCGCTCTATCGATACGGCATTGAGATTGGCGCCGTAGACCTCCTGTCGGCATTGCAGGTCAGGAATACGGTCACACGGGCGCTGGGGCGGTTCTTCGGCGACTACGACATTCTGCTGACACCGACGCTACCCGGACTTCCGCCTCGGATTGGTGAATACAACGGGGTAGAAACATCCGTCGATGGGCTTGGCTGGATCGCGCACGTTTTTAGCCAGTCACCGTTTACCGCGTTATCGAACGTGACCGGAACGCCAGCAATGTCAGTGCCGCTTTCCATCGACCCCCAAACAGGTCTGCCAATCGGGTCGCATTTTATGTCTGGCTTCGGGCGGGAGGACACGCTGTTCCGTCTGGCCGCACAATTGGAAACGGCATGTCCCTGGCGCGGACAGCGGCCACCAGTATGGGCAGGGTCAATCGTCAATGAGAGGACGTAGCAGCTATCCAGTCTGCATCTGGCAGAGTGACTTGCACGCGGGAAATCCGATTCCCGTGTCTGGACAGCACCGGCGAACGGTGGAAGCGATCGGTGAAAGCGATCGGCCTGCGCGTGGGTCCGCGCCCGCTGAGGCTGCGTCACGTGCGTTTCGCACCCGACGAGGGCGCAACGGAACGAACTGCCGCGCTTATCGACGACGCACGACTTGGCAAAGCCGCCGGATCAAACGCGCCCGGCGGCTGGTCGACCTTTACTTGCCATTACTTGCCATCGAACGCGCTACGCACCTCCGCGATGGTCGTCTCCTTGCTTTGCAGGTGTGGATAGTGGCCAATGTTCGGCAGCACTTCGAAATCTAGGTTGGCGCGCTTCGCCAGTTCCTCGCCCATCTCTTTCCGGACATAGATGTCCTGCTCTCCCCAAATCACCTTGACGGGCGTCTTCAGCTTCGCCAGATTTTTTTCGAAATAGTCCTCGTCGCGGGTGAAGTGCGAATAGTAGTGATAGAAGGCATCGGCGGTCGTCAGTGTTCCGTTTGGCCAGCCACGCGCCATGTCAGCCTTCAATTCCGGTGGCACCTCATAGTGCGACGCCGCGGGCAAGCCGCGCGTGAAGGCATTCTGCAGAATCTCGTCGCGCGTCTTGTTGAACGCCGCCCGCACCGCTTCCGCCGACTTCGGCTCCTTCAGGCCTTGCAGTCGCTCCTGCATATATTGCGGTCGGTTGAACGGCGCGAAGTCGCCAACGATGATGCGCTTCGCAATCGCGGGATCGTCGATGGCCGAGAGCAAGGCGGGCAACGCGCCAATGTCGGTCGCATAGATCACCAGATTCTGTTTGTCGATCCCAGCCTGTTCGATGTAGTCTTTCAGCACCTTGGCGTAATCACGCGGCGCATAGGAGAACTTGTCCGCGGAAGGCCGCGACGAATCGCCGTAACCCGGCCAGTCAAAGGCATGGATCTCGTAGTCCTTGCTCAACTCCGTAGAAATATCTTTCCAAGCGTAGATCGTCTCCGGGAATCCATGCAGGAACAGCACGGTGCCCTTCGGCGTGGTGTTGTGCACAACCAGGCGCCTGACCTTCATATCGGGATTGATCTGCAAATACCCGATCTCGGGCTCCGCTTTCGTCGTATGCCCGATGCTCGCGCAACCGGCCATCAGTGCCACTGCGACGGCGCCGATGGCGCCAACGGCGCCTGCGGCAAGCAGTCGGCGCTTTTTGGATTGGTTCATCATGTCTTTCACCTCGTTGATCTTAAGAAATACAAGAGCGCTCTCGTTGTATATGCAACATTTAAGGTCAGGCATGTATCTGCCCTGTGGCGGGCCGGGCGCAGTTTTGTACGGCCACGTATCCGCTTTCCTTCCCAATACATTCCCATACACGCGGCCACTGGCGGCAGGGGCTTTCATTGCGCAAACTTCGTCTCGCAGGCAGTCATGCTGTCGTTGTAACGAGACCACTCCCTTTCTTCATCGCGTGTCTATTCTGTACTTACGCGTGAATCCAGGTGAATTCGTGCGTCGAGCAACCGCCTGCGACAAAAAGGACAAAACCATGGGCTCCCGATCTCTACTCAAACAACTCTCCTTGGCCACGGCTGGGGTAGCACTCTGCGCAAGTGCTCTCGCGCAGACGCCACCTGCGATACTTCCGCTCAATTCCGAGCCGCCGCCGAAGCTGATCCCCTACTCGCCGCTGCCCGAGCCGTTGGCCCGGGGGGTGGTGATCGTGCAGTTCCGGACCGAGAATTTCCGCGTCATGCCGGTTTTCGGCAAGACGGCCGTCGAACTCTCGCCGCGTATCGGGCACCTGCATGTGACAGTCGATAATGGACCCGCCACCTGGGCCCATACCAGCGAGGACCCTGTCATCGTGGTAGGCCTTGCACCCGGTCCGCACAAGCTGAAGCTCGAGCTGGCCGACCCAAGCCACAAGATCCTCGCCAGCGAAGTCGTCCCGGTCACGGTGCCGGACGTGAAGCGTTGATGCGATGGATTGCCTGATATGAGTCCGGCAGCACGGAAAAAGATGGCCGACACGATGGGCAGCGAGATGCTCCGTAACTGCCTCCTGACGCGCACCCGGCAGATCTCCCGGGTGCTGACCGCCGTCTATGACGATGCGCTGCGGCCAATTGGCATCAATGCACCGCAGTTCACGCTGTTGGTGATGGTGCATGAGCTGGGCCCGATCAGCCGCGCCGACCTCGGGCGGCGCAACCACCATGAGCGCTCGACGCTGACGCGGAACCTGCAACCGCTGCTGGCGCAGGGATGGCTCGTCGAAGGCGCGCCGGAGAAGGATGGCCGCACTCGGCCGCTGACCGTCACCGCGCAGGGAAAGGCATTGCTGCGCAAGGCCGCCCCTGCGTGGTCGACGGCGCAGGCCCAGGCCAGAGCGCTGGTCGGCGAACAAGGCGCCGGCGCCATCATGGGCATCGCCAAGGAGTTGCCGAAACGAGGCGCCTGATCGCGCCGTCTTTTTTTTGCAGTTCATGTTGCATACGCAACACCATCGCGGCGCACGATGCCGCATCCAATTAGAAGGAGATTTGCCATGACCATCGTAGAAGCCGCAGCCGTGCTGAGCAAACCGCGCGCCGCCGCATGAGTATCAGGGGACGCATCTTGAAGACCATCGTTACCCGCATTGCGGCTGGGGCGGCCCTCGCCACCGGCCTGATCCTCGCCCTGCCCGGCACTGCGCTGGCAGCCAATGCACATGCCGGCACAGAAAACGCCCGGCAATGAATTGCCTCGCACACCGATGTGTCCGACACAACGCTCGTGAAGTCGCTGCCCGGATTCCGCAACGCCTATGCCGACGTCAACGGCGTCCGGCTGCACTACGTCATAGGCGGCAAGGGCGAGCCGCTGGTATTGCTGCCAGGCTGGCCGGAGACGTGGTGGACCTTCCACAAGATCATGCCGTCACTGGCGGAGCACTACGTGTTGGGGTCTCTCAGGTCGCCGGTCCGATGGTCTGCAGGAAGTCCACCATCGTCCTGGCGACGAGTTCGGGGCGCTCTTCCTGAACGAAGTGGCCCGTGCCCTCCAGATTCACAGTAGTCAGGTTCGACACCTTCTGTCCAATGACCTTCTTCATCCATCGGTAGGCCGGGCCACCCATCGCCAGAACCGGCATCTCGAGCTTGCCGTAACCTTTGTTGTCTACCACGTCCTGCGTGAAGGCCTGATACCACGCGTTGCTTGCACGAATGGCGTCGGCACTGTTGTACGCGCGCTCATACACGGCTCGGTCCCGCGCGTCGATCGCACCCTCGTCCACCAGGAAGTACTTGAAGAGCCAATCCTGCTCGACCCGGATACGACCGGCGAGCAGCTTCTCCGGCAGCCCTTTGACCTGGTTGAAGGCAAACCACCAGAGATACKGATGGGCGAAGTCGAGCTTGTCGCCGAAGGTGTTGTGCGCGGGTAGAAGCTGGAACGACAACAGGCTCTCGTCCGGGTGCGGCAGCTCCAGCATCACCAGCTTGTCGATGGCCTGGGGATAGTTCGCCGCATACGCGAAGGCCACCGCAGAGCCAATGTCATGACCTGCGACACTGGCCTTGTCATAGCCCAGCGATTTCACCAGCTCGTGAATGTCCCGTGCCATGGTCTTCTTGTCGTAGCCTTCGGCGGGCTTCGACGATGCGCCCATGCCGCGCAAGTCCACGGCGATGACGGTATGATGCTCGGCGAGCGTCGGCATGATCTTGTGGAAGGTCCACCAGGTCTCAGGCCAGCCCGGCAGCAACACGAGCGGCGCGCCCTTGCCGCCGACGACGTAGTGCAGCCGTACACCGTTTACCTCGGCGTAGCCGTTCCTGAATCCCGGCAACGACTTCACCAGCGCCGCATCTGACACGTCGGCAACCTTTGCGGCGGTGGTCTTCTGAACGGCCGCCGCATCCGTGTGAGCTTTGGAGGTCGCCCCTGCGTAACCTGGGGAGGCGGCCACCATGAGAGCAGCAAATGCAGCGGCCGCAGTGCCAATCCTGACAATCGAGTTCAAAGAAATCTCCATGATGTATAGGGCTAGCTGAACGGGCTCAAGCAACTGTGGCGCGCGGATCCTCCGGGCCTTGCTCCGCGCTCGGCACGGCATGCCCAGCGCGTTCGTGAACGTGCGCGGTGGGCGTACGGTCGATCAGGAGACTGAGCAGCTCTGGCCGGTTGTAGTGGCCGGCCGAGTCCATCAAGGCCTTGCGTCGGTCGATCAACGAGAAATCAAGATCGGCGATGACCTCGCCCTCACCCGAGCGGATAGGTTCGCCCAGCAGCATGCCCTCCGGTGTCACGATGGTGGTCAAGCAACCGCCCGAGATCGGACCGATCGCGCAGCCCGTGTCCTTCATGATCCGCGCCTGCTGGTCGGCGTCCAGCCAGGCCGTTGCGTTCACGACGAAGCAGCCGGACTCCAGCGCATGCTGGCGGATATTGATTTCCATCCTTTGGGCAAACCCTTCGCCGAAGGCAGACCCCGGATACATGGCCGAATGGATCTGCTCGCCGTCGGCAATCATCGCGTAGCGCGCGAGCGGGTTGTTGTGCTCAAAACATGCGAGTTGGCCAATGCGGCCGACCTTGCTGTCGACGGCGCGCAGGCCCGACCCGTCGCCCTGGCCCCAGATCATGCGTTCGAAATGCGTGGGCGTGATCTTGCGGCGGCGCTGGATTAAGGTGCCGTCTGCGTCGAAGAGCAGTTGCGTGTTGTAAATGGTGCCGCCGTCACGCTCATTCACGCCGATGGACACCACCATGCGCGCCTTGCGAGCTGCCTCGCCGATTGCGTCGGTGGCGGGGGACGGCACCGTCACGGACTGCTCAAGCAGCCTCAACTGCTCATTTCCGGACAGAAGCTGAATGCCCGTCTGGACCGCGGAAAAATACGGGTAGTAAGGCACCACGGTTTCCGGGAAGGTGGCGAACTGCACCCCCTTCTCACCAAGCTCGTGGATCTTCTGCACGACTTTCTCGACGGTTGCCTCACGGCTGTAGAGGACAGGGCTGATCTGGACTGCGGCGGCTTTGACGACTTTCATTGCAAACTCCTTGACTGATAAAGACGGGCACACAGGCGCCCCTGGTGGTGTTGCATATGCAACTTTGAGAATAGAAAAATCAAATCGTGCGGCGCGGCAACTCGCCCGCGATGCCCATTAGCGCGTCGGCCCCAGCCTCTCCCAGCAGGGCTCTCGCTTTTGTCTGCGCAGTCGACCATGCGGACGCAGCGCTGCTAAGCAATGCTCTGCCTTGTTCCGTGAGCGAAAGGGGGCGACTGCGGCCATCGCCTCCGGGGAAGCCTTCGGCGACCCACCCCTGCGAGATCAGGGGTTGCAAAATCCTTGTAAGCGTCGACCGGTCATGATGGTTCTTGCGACCGAGATCCGAACGGCTGAGTGGTTCATGCTCCGCGATAAGCACGAGCAGGCTGAACTGAGGGGCGTTGATGCCGAACAGCCGTAGCGCGTCGTCGTAAATCGCTGTCAAGACCCGCGAAATCTGCCGCGTATGCGTCAGCAGGCAGTTCTGCGCGATCTCGCTGCTCACGTCATTACCTGCTTTGTGCTGAATGTCTAACGTCATGCTCGGCTCATGCTGCATATGCAGTACATTGATGGACAAATTCCAGACTGCCAGCGATTCATCCGTTTGAGCGAGYATGATCGAGGTATCTACATTGCTGTGCGGACTCACCACCGTATGGACGTATTTGAGCGCGCCGGCGAATCCGGGATATGTCTGGGAAAAATGGTTTCTGTGAGTGCACGTATCAGAGCGCGCAGCAGATACATTGCGATGCAAGGAGAACCGTGTCGGCGCACATGGTGAACCCGCTCTTGTCTCAACCGCGCGCCGCCAGGCCAGTCGACGATCAGGATGTGCAACCGCCCTCGCAGTACATTGGCGTTGATCGAGTCGTGGACGTCGATGCTCGCCCTGAAGCCTGGTCGTCGCTCTGGGCCTGCACGCCCGTAGTGGTCCGGCGCGCTACTGGCCCGATGGGACATCGAATCGAGGGAGAACAGTCATTCAAAAGTGGTCAATACTCCGGAAGAATTGATAAATTCCGCGCCGAAACGATCAACTCGAACCCGGGGCCGCATTCACGGCGTCGGCTTCCGGTCCGGTCAGATAGAGGTCACGGAACCGCTCGTCGACCCGCTCCCAAATCAGTTTCGAAAAACAGCATCGCGGCATTCAGCGGACGATGGTTGATCACCACGGAGTCAGCCTCACCCTGTTCGTTCAGGTGCTCCACGAGTAGAGTCTCGATTGGCATGCCCTGAATCTGCGAGCGGTAGGACTCCATGTATCGTCCGTTGCCTGTCTCGCCCTTGTAGCTGTGATGCTGGAACTCGTAGAGCGAGACTGCGTGCTTGATCACCGACAGGATGTCAGCCCGCCCTTCGACCGGACGCTTCAGGACGGTCGCCTCAAGCGTCGCATTTTCGGCTAACCTGGCCAGCCAGAACGGCGGGCCGCCGACAGGAGCCAAGACTGGCGCTGTATCGTTGAATTTCATGTTCGGTACTCAATCGATTGTATGAACGTTGTCAGCGAACACGGGCATCCTCTTCCGTCCCGCCGAACAAATCACGAGGAACGCTGCTAAGACCTGGCAATTCCAGCGCTGGCGGCATCAACAGCGGCTCCTAGCGCGATTCGTGCCTTCTCGCGCCTTCGCCGCGCGAGTCGCTCCACGCCGACACTCCGTTCGGATTCACCGGCCAGAAGTGCATGAATGTCAGGCAGCGTGTAAATGGCGCCACGACTGCCCCAGGTACCGTCCGGAATCTCCGTCGGGAAAACCCAGACGCGCGGTGCGACCTCTTCGAACGGTCGGTTCTCGGCGCGGGCTACCGCTTCTGTGACTGCCTTAACCARCGCTCTACGTGACTCGWCAGTGTAYTGCCCCTCAGGCGCCGAAGGAATGATCCGGTAGCGCGGTGCCTTCGAGCGTTCCCCGCCGACGWATACCGCGGCCGGTCTATGGAGATGAAGCACGGTGACTCCCTGCGCAATCGGATTGCCCGGGTCATAGCCTTCCGCTTTGATCAGGATGTCAGTCAGTTCTCTAACCAAACGTGCTTCCGCTTCAGGCGTCAAGGCATCGTCCGGCCACAGCGCGTCGATCATTGGCATGGTCGCAGTCCTTCGTCATGTGTTTCGGTTTGGCGATCATCGCGCTTTACGGGAGAATCTGGAAGTGGCAGTATTGCCATCATTCGAGGAATATCAGACACATACGCAAATGATCACGATCCGGATCTGGGTCTATGACGGAATTCTGGCATCCGGCGTCGCGGGGCCCATCGACGTCCTCAACGCTGCCAATCACCTGAGCGCACGGGAAGGCACACGTAGGCCCAACCCTTTACCCATGTTCGCGTGGCGCGTGGAATCGCTTGACGGGCAACCGGTCAGGGCTGCTTCGGGCCAGAGCATTGCGGTGGACGGCAAAATCGATCCACGCAAGCGTGCAGACGCCGTTCTGATTACGGCCCCGTTTTTTTCCAACATGGATGAGTTCATCGGCCGCCGGGAGCAGTTGAACGCGCTGTCTTCGGCGCTACGGCGCCAACGCGAGGCGGGAGCCGTGCTGGCCGCATACTGCACGGGCAACTATCTGCTTGCTGAGGCGGGCTTACTCGACGGCCGGGTCGCCACGACACACTGGGCCAAAGCGCCTGACTTTGCCCGACGCTATCCGCGTGTCGAAGTTCGAGCCCGGGAAGTTCTGACCGGGCAAGATGGCATTATCTCGGGCGGTTCAGTGACGTCTTATCTCAACCTCGCCGTGCGGTTGGTCGAAATATTCGCCGGTGAGAAACTTGCCGCGACGACCGCCAAGTCGCTATTGATCGACATGAACCGGACTTCTCAGGCTTCTTACGCCAAGCTTCTCGACGACCACGGACATGCCGATCCGCTCGTCGCGCAAGCTCAACAGCGCATGGAGGCGACACTTCATCAGGGGTTTCGACTGAGTGAACTCGCCGCGTGGCTCGCTGTCAGCGAGCGGACGCTTAACCGACGTTTCAAGCAGGCAGTAGACCTTGCGCCATTAGCGTATCTGCAGAACCTGCGCATCGAAGTGGCCAAACAATTGCTGGAGTCAAGACCTATCGGCCTCGATGTTGTCAGCCAGCGCGTCGGCTATGGAGACCTCAGCACATTTCGACAACTGTTCAAGCGCAAGACCGGTCTCTCGCCGAGCGAATATCAAATGCGATTTGCGCGCGCCTCTGTCGCGGACGATATAGAACGCGAGTCGCGTGGCATTGTTGATTGACAATCCGGAAAACCGCTGAGGCCGAATGCCCCTGGATCTGCTCGAGCAAGCAGTCGTTTGCGCAAATCGATGGACAGCCTGGCCGTCTGGATTGGCCGATGAAGCAATGTTCGTCGCGACGAATCGAATGGCCGTTTGCTGAGCGGACCCGACGTCCGAACGTCCGAGCTATGACGTGGGCGCATGGCGCTTCATGGCCGGGATTGGTCTTACCAACTCTCGGTTGCGATCTCGGAAGCGCGGCCCCTCAACGGCACCGTGGCGCTCAGCGTCAACGGTGGAAACGAACGACTCGAAGTCGAGCCCAGCATGCCGTGGCGGTGCATCAGCATCAGGACACCTCCGAGCTGCACACCCCGTTAAAGGCATTGCTCAAGGCGGGCTCCCCACCGGCCTGAACGAACCTGGGTTGGCGCACCGCCAACCGCCACGTCTATGCGCCGCCGTGCTGGTCTGCTGACTCGACCGCGCGATACGCTGATTCACCCATTCGGCGACAAACGGCGCCACCGCGATGAAAACCGAGCCAACCAAGCCAAGCGCGTGGCTGTCGACCCATGTTTGCGCATCGCGCGGGGATCAACGTGCGTCGCCATCTTGATCAACTCGCGACCGAGCTGAGCTGGGGTGAGCAGGTCATAGGCCTGCCACCTCGGGCGGCACTGCGATCATCATGCCGGCATAAATTGCCCGGATTTCGCTGGCGAGGTAATACGGTGAGAGCTCGATGTCGCTGGTATCCAGCTCATGCCGGATTCTCACTGCAGTCGCGCCAGTCGTAGCCCGTCTCCCAGTAGCGCACAAGCGCCTGGACCTTCGCGAGCTGCACGCCTTGTCTTCGAAGCCAGAAACCCCATTTCAGCGGAGGCGTGTATTGGCGATGCATCGGTCGGGGGGGATTTCTGTAACCTTTTGTCCTCGCGGCGGCGGCGGACACATTGGAATACAAAGCGGACCCACGCCGAGCCACTACTGCGAGCCGCCGGTGGTTGAGCAACCCGGGGCGACGTGCGCCCGAGCCGTCTTAGTCAGCGGCCGTACACGAACATTCGGACTGATCCTACACGGCACTGAAGGCAACTTCATCGTCGGCTACTGCGCTTCTGTCACGTCGGTGGGCTTGCGTCAAAGAAGCGGCCACTCTTACTGCCCGACATAACCGTTAAATGGCCGAACTGCCGCCCGCCTCGAAGCGGCCGGAGCGATGTTGGGACCCCGTGAACTGGGCTCCCTGATTTGCTCGCATCAGGCCGGCTGCGACGGCTTGCGCTCCGCCAGGAGTTTCTGGATGACAGCCTCCGTCTCGGCATAGCTGCCTTCGCCGAAGTGCTGGTAGACGATGCGGCCGTCGGCGTCGATCAGGTACAGGGCGGGCCAGTACTCATTGCGGAATGCCGACCACGTGCCGTACCCGTTGTCCTGCGCTACCGGATAGCGGACGTCGAGGCGCCCGAGTGCGGCCTGCACGTTGGCCGTCGACTTCTCGAAGGCGTATTCGGGCGTGTGTACGCCCACAACGACCAGGCCCCGGTCCTTGTACTTCTCGTACCACTGCTTGACGTAGGGCAGCGTGTTGATGCAGTTCACGCAGGAGTACGTCCAGAAGTCCACCAGCACTACCTTGCCGCGCAAGGCCTGCATAGACAGTGGCGGCGAGTTCAGCCATTGGCTGATGCCAGTGAACTCGGGCGCGGCACTGCCGTTAGCCGGCGGCGCACTGAAGGTGCGCGCGCCAGTCCCAATGAAGTAAACCGCGCCGATGACCAAGGCCACCAGGGCGGCGCGTAGATACGTGCGCATGGTTCGAGTACGTGAAAGATTGGAAGCGATGGCCTGCCAAGCGATGCAGGCAGGCCGCGATGCACGTCAAACCAGATTCAGCTCGACGTGGATGTTGCCGCGCGTCGCTTTCGAATACGGGCAGAGCTGGTGCGCTGCCTCCACTACGGCTCGCGCCACCTCACGGTCCACGCCTGGCAGGCTGACATTCAGGCGGGCCTGCAGGAAGTACGCATCGCCGGTTGTGCCCAGGTCCACTTCGGTATCGAGTGCCAAGTCCGCCGGCAGCTTAGTCTTCATCTGACTGGCGGCACGGCCCATCGCGCCGATAAAGCAGGCGGACCAGCCTGCGGCAAACAACTGCTCCGGATTCGTGCCGTGACCGTTGCTGCCAGGGGGCGACAGCTTAAGGTTCAGACGGTCGTCGTCACTGTGCGCCTGGCCATCGCGGCCGCCAGTAACGTGGACCTTTCCGGTGTAAAGCACATTTTCGATACGGATCATGATGGATCTCCTTGGACTGAGAGGGATTCGATTGCGCGTCCCGGTTACTTCGCACTTGTCTGGCGCCGGGCCACGCTATGGATTAAAGAAGACCGATGTATCCCCCACGTAGCGCGAAAAAGCCCTTCTGTCTGGGCAAGTATCCCGCTTGCTGCCAGATACAAAGGCATACAAAAATCCGGCGGCAGTGGCGGTGGGGGCAAGTTCCAGGCCGCCGGCTCCTTCAGTCGATGCTTGCGCCTGTCAGCTGTTCGCTGAGCTGCCAGAGCCGTCCGGCGGCGATGGGGTCTGTCGCTCGGGTACGTACGCCATGCAGCTCCCTCGAATCGTCGGGAGGGAGTGCACGGGCAATGTCGCAGTCGGCGCAGTAAACGCCGCCCATGCCGTCGAGTCTGGGATTCGTTGCGCACCAGAACGACGTAGCAGCGCCTTGATCCGGTGCCTTCTTGCTGTTCTGCGGATCAATGATCGGCCTTCCCTCCTTGTCGTAATCGCTGTCGACGGCCACGGGAAAACCGATGCGGAAATCGGGAATCGCGCGGCGGACGTTTTCGGGCCTCTTCTCGAAGGCGAACTCGGGTGTGTGCACGCCGATCACCGTCAGGCCCTGGTCCTTGTACTTGTCAGCCCATGCGCGCAGGTACGGCAGGGTGCGAATGCAGTTGATGCAGGAGTATGTCCAGAAGTAGACCAGTGTGACCTTGCCCCGCAACTGCTCGTCCGACAACGGGCGCTCCGCTGGCAGGTGGCCCGTGTTGCCAAACACCAGTTTAAGGTTGAGGTAAGATTTCTGGCGATTAATTGCATTTTTCTCGTCAGGGGGATGCTCGCCATGGATGTTGAAGATCGTCATTCGTGCGACTCGCGCTCATCATTCATGCGAGCATAGCTTTTCAGTGCGAAACAGGGCACCTGTGGGGCGTTTCGCCCGCTGCTTTTATTCGCAAGTTCGATGTAGTCTCAAGAATACGGAACATCATTCGCCCTGCTGTTGCCTTCCAGCAACGGTCGAAAAGCGTACTTGCGGACGAAATCCGGATAGAAATCAGAGCGGTTGGACCGTGTGATTGGTCTCGCATATGGTGAGCACCGGTCGCACGATCTCTGATCCTCAACACCGGAAGGCCGGCCAACACTGGGAGAGCAAACCTTCGGGAGACACCCATGAGTGGTAAAGCCAATGTTCACGTCGCGCCGCACGGGGAAGGTTGGGCCGTGACGCGAGAGGTCGCGGAGTACGTTCTCTCGCCCCACAGCGAGTTGGTGAATAGAATCGCCCTTGGCGTAGTGCTTGCCCGGCATGCCGGCGTCGAGTTGGTCGTCTTTGGCAGGGAGGGCCAAGTCCTCGTGCGCCACCACTCGCGGATCTGCTTGAGGTGGCCGGCCTCCCACGCAGCACCTTCTACGATCAGCAAAAGCTGCTGATTGGCTTCCCGGTCGGGCGCCTCCTTCTGGGACGCGATCGCCGACTACGAATCAAAGAAGATGACGAGTAGGACGCCGTTTCCCGCATCGCCCAATGCTATGACGAATGGATGGCAATCTTCGAACGGGCGCGTCCATCCCGCGCTGGCGCCTGAGCTCTCGAAAACCACAGAACAGTGCCATGAAAGTAAGCCCCATTGCCGGGCAAACCTGCCTAACGGAGCTCACCCAAAATCCATCCGCCGCTTAATGAGCAGAGTGACATCAATGCCTTGCTTCGCCTGCGATGTTCCTAGTTGACGGTGCCACCCAGTTCGCTAGCTTATCTCGCTAACGCCTGCATTAAGAATACGCTTATAAAAGCCGATTTCATTGATGATCGCCTTTCCACTATTTTCTCGCAGCAATGCCATCTGCTGCTGCGCGCGCGCCGTATCCCCTCGTTTCGCCGCGACGTAGCCCAAAAGCATCCATGGATAGCTTGCGCTTGGGTCGATCTGTGTGGACCAGGTTGGCGCGTGCGCATTCAGATAGGCATACCCAGTATCATACCGGCTTTGCGTCGCAACAGTATCGGACGATAAGGGAATTTCATTGAGCTGCGGAAATACTTGCGTGACCGTTCCAGGATAGAAATTCGGATTAATAGTACTATCGGAATCCGCGGCAAAAAATGCCGAACCATTGGATCTCCCCTGAATTCCAACCGCAACCGAATTTGCTACCTGGCTGTAATAGATCGAGTCCGAATCACCCAGCACCTTAAGCGCATTCGAAAAATCGACTAGTCCTCGGTAATTTTCCGTATTGTCCTCCGTGTAAGCAATATTTGATGGAGTAAAGCTCGGACAATGTGTCGTATTGGTTGGTGGTGTGTAGTCTTGTCGGTAAACAGAAATCAGACCACCCGGCTTTTGCGGGACTGCCAGATTTGCGTAGGCGATGGCTTTGAGGATGGACAAGTTGTTCCGAAACCATGTGACGTCGCCAGTCACCCTCATATATTCTGCCGCCAGGGACAAGAATGTTGAAGCATAAGAATCGTTAGAATCGGCTGGGCACTGTATTGGAGAATTTAAATCCCCGTTAAATTTAATGTCGTTTATTGTGTAGTTCACGCGACTGACATTCTTGATATACAGATCCATGTAAGCCCGCACCTCATTCTGGCGGTCCTTTATGAATCCGAACAAGCCAATATTTGCAAAATACCAGTTCAGCCAATTACTTCCAGAGCCAACTTGATAGGCTCCAGCAAAGGGGCCAGTTGTAATTTTCAAGGCATCAAGACTAGCAAGGATATCAAATCCTGATTTGGCGGACGCACCTGCGCTTGGATTTGCATTCTCAGGCTGATATTTTGTGGTTGAATTACCAATCACCGCGGTGGACTCTTCAGAGTTACCACCTCCATCACAACCCGCCAGGGCCATCGCGAGAGCGGTAAAGAGAACCAACCCCCTGGAGGGAAGGCGATACAAAGGGTAAATAGACTTCAATTCCATACTGTGGTTTATTGATTTAAATCTAGATTAAAACATGGAAACAATTTATGTCCCGCGTATCTGGGCTCGGACCGCAAGAAAGAGTGCTTACCAAAGCATTTTCAATTTGACGGCGCGGTCGTGTAAAGTCGGACCATGAATTAGACTAAATCGCTGCGTCAAACTTCGGACCGATACGACTACGCGTCGTCATCAAGCGCCACGTATTCACCGCTTCACGGCTTAGTCGTTACTCGTAAGAGAAGAAGCTGCCGAGCTTGTCCTTGCGTTTGAGCGCCATGCCGGCGCCCCGCACTACGCAGCTCAATGGGTCTTCGGTCACCAGCACAGGTAGGCCGGTTTCCTCTGCCAGGAGGCGATCCAGTTCACGCAGCAACGCCCCGCCCGCCGGTCAGCATCATGCCGCGCTCGGCAATGTCGGCAACGAGTTCCGGCGGGATCTGTTCGAGCGCGATCTTAACTGCCGACACGATTTGATTAAGCGGATCGGTCAGCGCTTCGAGGATTTCGTTGGACGACACCGTGAATGCGCGCGGGATACCTTCGGACAGATTGCGGCCCTTGACCTCCATTTCGCGGACTTCGGAGCCTGGGAAGGCCGATCCGATTGCCTTCTCGATGGCCTCGGCGGTCCGCTCGCCAATCAGCATGCCGTAATTGCGCCGAATGTAGTTGACGATGGCTTCATTGAACCTGTCGCCGCCCACGCGTACGGAGCCCTTATAGACCATCCATACTGACCTCGGTCGTACCCCCACCGACATCCACCACCATCGAGCCGGACGGCTCTGACACCGGTAGGCCCGCGCCTAGCGCGGCCGCCATTGGTTCTTCGACCAGGTAGACCTGGCTGGCGTCGGCGGCCAGTGCGGATTCGCGGATTGCATGGCGCTCGACCTGGGTCGAGCCGCAGGGCACGCAGATGATGATTCGCGGCGACGGCCGAAGCAGTTTGGTGTCGTGCACCATCTTGATGAACTGCTTGAGCATCTGCTCCTGACCGTAAAGTCGCGATCACGCCGTCTTTCAACGGACGGATGGCCTCAGTGTTTCCCGGTACCTTGCCCAGCATCTGTTTGGCTTCCTGGCCGACCRCCTGGATGGTTTTCCGAGGATTGAGAGCACCCTGCCGGCGGATCGCAACCACGGAGGGTTCATCCAGGACGATTCCCTTATCGCGCATGTAGATGAGAGTGTTGGCAGTACCGAGATCGATCGCAAGATCGTTGAAGAAGTAGCTGCGGAGAAATCCGAACATCAAGAGTCTTTCTGGTAATTCGCAGGAATGCAGAACGGCGGGCGCCACTTCTGGCGCCAACCAATTGAAAATCACGCATGATATGGAAGCGTCACACGTCGAGCCTGGTCCGAGCCGTCAACGACCCCGGTGGCAGCTTAGACCACCTAGTGTAGTGGCACAGGAGAAAGTTGATTAGATCGCCTGTAAAAAACCACTCCAGAATCACAAGTACCTCCAAGGATTAATCGGAAAACACCTTGGCTCGATACCCCCGAGTGACGCGAACCGGGCTTGCATGACTCTGGGCGGTAAGCCCCGAATGTCAAGCGGAAGCGAATGATACCTTATGACTCTGTCCGCTCTAGGCTTCACAGTCTCCCCGTGCAAACAGCACCGTCGCGAAGTACGTGCGGCGTCCGAGATGACTACCCTTGCGCGCTGCTATCTAGTCGTCGAAGCCGTGTCTGCTGCAGCGTTAAAACCGCCCTCCTCGACTTTCACCGCATGTTTAACTGCCGATTGCACACTCTCGTACCGCGCATTGGATGCGTCGATGACGGACCAGCATTCCGTCATGATTTAGCTCACCGAACGACGCACGAGTCAGCCCGATTAAGCGAGATTAAGTGAGCGGAGTTCGCACGAGTGCTTTTGGAGCGTTAACTATGGGAAGATCTCGGAAGACGGCGGCACAGGCGGACCAGGTGCTGTTTCTGGATTTTGATAACTGCGTTCACTCTTGTGAGCATCGCGCTTCCGCCTGAAGCTTGTACGCACCTCGCGGGTATCACTGACCAGGAGACTCGGAAGGTGTCAATGACGTTGCGTCCCTTCGTGTCTGCAGTTCAGCAAGTCCTAAAGCGAGCGGCGCAACATTCCCGCCACCGCCAGTTGGCGTTTGTCATATATCTCGCTCTTAGTTTCTTCGAAGAAACCGAAGGCGCACCGTATCCCCCCATCGTTAACGAGACGCGTTTGCGATTCCCCCAGATTTCACAAAATTTGCGCGTCTAATTTCCTCGAAGAAACTGACTTCGTGTTGCCCCAAGTAAAACTGCCGAGTGATGCGAACCTTGCGCACCGGTGCTTTGTAGCCAATTCCCAGTAAACGGTCACACTCATATTGCGGAACTGCCTTGGCAAGTTCTTCTGACGACTCGTTACTACCCAATCATGAATTCCCCAGACGGGACCAAGATGAACTTCATCCCGAGAGAGTTTTCGATCAACTTAGGTGATTCTGCCGCGGCCTTAACCCTCCCGATTGAGATCGCGAGCAAAGCCAGAATCGACACCGTTGCATGTTTCCACATATTGGAGGCGTTGTTGCATAAATCGGACTTAAAAACACAGAGGATCCTGTGATCCGAAATTCAGACGATGCGGACGGACTTCGGGCGTGCAAGAGCCGCCATGCGGTTAAGCACGCCTGCGCGGATCGCCACTTCTGTTGCTTGCGAGCCGATGCACGCGCCCAAAGGCGATTGCCCGTGAGCGTCTTGAGCCCGTATATCAGGTTCTCGACCAGCGAGCGACGGTGGTAGTCGCAGCTCTTCTTCCATTCCCCTTGTACATGGCGGGCAACTTCACCGCGAGCTCCTGCGCTCGGCGGCTCAACGTCGTGTAATTGGGTACCGGCAACTCGAGGAATGCGAGCTTGCGCAGGCTACACGCGAAGCCCTGGAGAGCCCGCAGAGGCAGATGGAAGACTTGCTTGAGTCCAAGCAGCATCTGATTCGCTGCGTCCGAGCAGACGTGCGGCCGCCCCCGCCTGGGCGATGTGTCCTCGGGCGCCGTGCCCAGTACGCTTTCGTCAATCCACATCGTCACGTCGCCTCTCGCAATCAAGCCAGCGTTGTAGCTCGCCCAGTTCCTGACACGATAGACACCTTTCGGCTCGCTTCGCTTGTGTTCGTCCTTGCGCATCTTCTCGGCAAAAAGTCGAGAATCTACGCAAGTCCCCGAAAAGTTAACAGACGTGCCAACTTGGCTGTTGCGCGTAAACGTCAGCTAGCACAGCCGGATTTATGCAACAACGCCCATATTGGGCTCAAAGATAGGCAATTCGATCACGCAGGCCTGAGTGTGGCTTCTTTGTCTGTTGTGCGGACCAATGGCGATGAGATTGCAATGGTCAGGAGGGCAACCCAATTAGTGACTTCCCTAGGATCGTGTCTATCCGGACTTTTTGAGGACGCCCAAGCAGATATCGCTTGAAGCCTACTGGTCTGGGGAGGGCATGGATGTACTACTACGCGATATCGGAGGATCGCGCTGCTCGATTGCCGATATCTGGCGGCAGGCCGGAACAGCTGGCCACGTGATCTTGCCGCTGTCTGGCGCTGCACGATCTTGAAATATCCCGTTTCGGCGTCGCGCACCGCGCCATCGCTGGAAAAAGTACAGCTTGCCGCCGACTCCGTCCCGCAGTGGCTCGTCTTATGGACGCACAGGATCGTCCCAGATGGTGCGCAGCAACGCGGATCAATGAAGCGACGCTTGAGGTCCAGGGCCCGCCCCTTGCCGGCAGGCAAGTCGACAAGATCCACACCGATGACACACCCGTGCCGGTGTTCGAACCCGGCAACGGCAAGACCAAGACTGGTCGGATCTGGACCTACGTGCGCGACCACCGGCTCGCCGGTTCACGCGACGCGCCAGCGGCCTGGTTCGCATACAGTCCCAGTCGTTCCGGCGAGCACCCACTGGCGCATTTGAAGGGCTTCAAAGGGACGCTGCAGGCTGACGCATTTGCCGGCTATGACAGATCTATGAGGGCGGTGCCGTGCGTGAAGCTGGGTGTATGACTCAGTATCCCGAGAGCCGTTTTATCTGGAGAAGCGACCGGGCATGGCAAGGTACACATGGCACCACGCAGATATGGGACGCCGGACGCCTCAGCACGATCGCCGGTCAGGGCATACCAGGCAGGACCTACAACCGTCGACGTCAGCTTCTGCGCGTAAGGCACATGCATGAACCCGTTCATTTGTATAAACAAATTATCTTCCCACTATAGCGGGGCTTGGACGTCGGTCTTCATCGCGTCATTGCGATGTGCCTGCTGAACCGACTAACACTGCCCTTGTTATGTTCCCCGGTGTTCAACCGGCGAGGCCGACCGTGGGTGTGAGGCTCACCCTCCCGCCGCCGCTGGATCGGAGCGTGGCCACTAGGTCTGGGAGGTCGGTTCATTTTAAGTGGGTTAACTGATGCAACATGCTTATGCAGACAAGCCTCTAACCGCGGCCTGCGCCCTGAGCTAGCCACAGCCTGTGCAGTGGTGGTCAAAGTGGCCGAACACGCCACTATATTAATTTTTCATTTAGCATTTTGATAGAGAAAGACCACATTTCTTCTTCACGTTTTGCCCCCTCGGCGAGTTTTCCAGAAGACCCGCTGCTCGATCGTTCTCCACTGAAAGCGCGTTGTTTTGACTTTCGTATGTCGCCGTCCTAACATCTGTAATAGTTCTCGCTTCTCCTCGTCTGCCGGATGGAAGTATCGATGCCAGAGACAGACTCGGCGAACGGCACTTGGAAGTCACATGCAGCGTGGAATGCCAACGCATCGCCACACCCATCATAACCATGAAAATCGTCTTAAATCGCTAGTGATACCGGCATTAGGAGCGATCCCCACTCCCGCTAGAAACCCGATGGTCGATCTGGATTATCCATTTTGGATTTTTTTCACACCGCGCTAAACAATCGGATTTTGAGGAGCAATGCCATGTGCGGAATAGTCGGCGCAATTGCGCAACATGACGTCACGACTGCCTTGCTCGAAGGTCTGCGGCGTCTCGAGTACCGTGGCTACGATTCATGCGGTATCGCTGTGCTCAAGGAAGGGAAACTGCAGCGCCTGCGCAGCGTGGCCCGCGTGGCCAAGCTTGGGGAACAGGTGGCCGAGGAAGGCTTGCGCGGTACTTTGGGCATTGCCCACACGAGGTGGGCAACCCACGGCCCGCCGGCCACCTGCAATGCCCACCCCATTTTCTCGTGTGGCGAAATCGCCCTTGTCCACAACGGCATCATTGAGAATTTCGAAGCGCTACGCAAGTCATTGTGCGAGCGCGACTATGTCTTCGAATCGCAGACCGATACTGAAGCCATTGCACATCTTGTCCACTATCACTATCACCGCGGACAAAAAACCAGTTTGCTCGAGGCCGTCCGCCTCACGGTGGCCGAGTTGCAGGGCGCCTATGCAATTGCAGTGCTCTCGTCTCACGAGCCGGACCAGGTGATCGGGGCTCGCAGTGGCTCACCGCTTGTAGTGGGATTGGGGATGGCCGGTAATTACCTGGCATCCGACGCAATGGCGCTGGCTGGCAGCGCGAGTCGCTTCATCTATCTCGAGGAAGGCGATATGGTGGCATTGTCGCGTGCCGGCATAACGATGTTCGACCGGCGAGGTGTCGTCGTCACGCGTGCGGCGCTTGCGCTCGATACGGGGACCGGAAGTGTTGAACTCGGCCCCTACCGGCACTACATGCAAAAGGAGATTTTTGAGCAGCCGGCCGTTATCGCGGATCGAACGGAACAGCTCGTTGCGATTGGTCCCGAGCTGTTTGGGCCAATGGCGCAGAGCACATTCGACCAGATCGACGCACTACGCCTGCTGGCTTGCGGAACGAGCTACCATTCCGCGCTGACAGCGAAGTACTGGTTCGAGTCCATTGCCAGACTGCCGACCGACGTGGAATTCGCTAGCGAATATCGCTACCGGGATAGCGTACCGAATCCTAACGCGCTCGTGGTCGTAGTCTCGCAGTCCGGCGAGACGGCTGATACGCTTGCGGCACTCAAGCACGCTCAATCCCTAGGTCATCGGCACACGCTCGCGATATGCAATGTCGCAGGCAGCGCCATTGTGCGACAGGCCGAATCGCACTACCTGACGCGGGCGGGCACCGAGATCGGCGTCGCTTCCACGAAAGCCTTCACTACACAGCTGGTTGGACTTTTCCTGCTAGCCATTACATTGGCAAAGCAACGCGGCAGGATCGCCCCGTCGCAGGAGATGGCCCTCCTTACGCAACTGCGTAATCTGCCAGCCTCGCTCACCAGGGTGCTCGCGCTGGAGCCGTTGATCATGGCCTGGGCGGACGTCCTGGCGCAAAAGGAGAACGCCCTCTTTCTTGGGCGTGGCGTGCATTTCCCTATTGCCCTTGAGGGCGCCTTAAAATTGAAGGAGATCTCGTACATCCATGCCGAGGCCTTTGCCGCCGGAGAGTTAAAGCATGGCCCATTGGCGCTAGTGACAGACCAGATGCCGGTGGTGGCCATTGCGCCCAATGATGCGTTGCTTGAAAAGCTAAAGTCGAACATGCAGGAGGTTCGGGCGCGCGGCGGCGAACTGTATGTCTTCGCGGATTCGGGCACCATGATCGGCTCCTCGGTTGGCCTTAACGTTATCCGCATGCCGGAGAACTACGGCATGCTCTCCCCCGTCCTGCACGTTGTTCCCTTGCAATTGCTGGCGTATCACACTGCCTGCAAGCGGGGTACCGACGTTGACAAGCCGCGGAATCTCGCGAAATCGGTTACCGTCGAATAAAGGAATCCCGCCAGGGAAATGTCTTGGATTTACTCTCGACAAGGAGTGCTCGGATATGGCGTGGCGCATCGGTGCGGTGGCACTGCTCTCGGTGTGGTGGCGTCGGCCCAAAGCAGGAGGGATGCAAATGATGGCATGGCAATTTGGACCACAATTGTCCGATAATAGTCTTACCCGTTTTCGCTTGTGGGCGCCTGACGCCATCGAGCAAGGCTGGGCGGTGCGCCTTGAGGTGCTTGGTCTCGGACCAACGTTGATGCGCGAATCGAGCCATGGCTGGCTTGAGGTGGAGGCCCCTTGCGGTGCTGGTAGTCGCTACTGGTTTCGCCTGGACAACGGCATGTCGGTACCCGATCCGGCGTCGCGCGCGCAGGCGGTCGATGTCCAAGGCGCAAGCATCGTATGCGATGCCAGCAGTTATGCCTGGTGCAATCCGGACTGGCTTGGTCGCCCTCTGGCGGAGGCAGTCATCCATGAGACAGACAATGACTCCCATTGCAGCTTTATGGAAGTTGCCAGCCATCTACCCGCGCTCGCCGCACGCGGATTCACTGCGGTCAGCCTGAACCCTCATGCGCAGGATTCGGTAGCATGCAAGTGCTTCTACGCGCCGCTGCCCTTCGCCCCCGAGCGCTCGTACGGGGGCCTCAATCAACTGCGTGCACTGGTGGACCGGGCCCATGGTCTAGGCATGATGGTGCTGGTGACCCTTGCGTACGACCAGTTCGTTTCCGAGGGAAACCAGCTTGGGCATTACGCAAGTCCATTCTTCCAGTACAACGGATCGGGCAACGCCATCAATTTCCAGCATCCCGCGGTACGGCAGTACTTTACCGAAAATGTATTGTACTGGCTCATCGATTTCCAAATCGACGGGTTGTACCTTGTTGTGGCGGATAGCGCGGCGGCCGAATGCTGGATTTCCGAACTCGCCGCCACGGTGCGCGCCACCCTTCCTGAGGAGAGGCGTGTGCATCTGTTGGACTGCCGTGTCTAGTCTTTTTCCGCAGACCTCGGCGCCTCGGCCTCAGGGTTGAGGCGGTCCCAGCTCATCGCCCAGCCATACAGCGCAATGCAGCCAAACACGATCCAAGTTGGGCCCAGCACGAAAGACAGTAAGGGCATCAGCAGCAGGGAGTACTGGAACACGAGGTACGCGTGAAGCGTCAATTGCAACGGTACGGCAATCACGACAAAGGCAAGGGTGAACAGTGTCAGGCAGATCTTGCTTGGCCAAGAAAAATCGAAGATGTAGTAAACCAGAGCATGACCCCACGGGAGCAGGAACAGGAAGGCGAATGAGGTCTTCAGCCCGTTATCAACATATCCACTCACCGTATAAGGAAAGCTGTCCGGCGCCACGGCAAAGAAGAGAATCGCCGTGGTCTGTATGAAAATCGCGAACTGCAAAAAGTACCTTAGTGGCAGAAAGCGATCGGGGAGCCGCAGCGTAAGCAAGGCGACGATGATCGTGGCGGCTACCGTCACCCACCACGTGCGCAAGTTGGGTGCTATCGCTGGTACATACAGGTGCGGTAGGGTGATTTCGAGCGACGCCAAGGGCGTTGGCTTTTGAATTACGGTGCCGCCCATCCCTAGTTTTCCAATCCAGAACTCAAAAATGGCCGCCCACCCGGCGCTGAGTGCGCCGCGCAACATCCATTCGRCCACATTGAACAGGACTGGCACCAGCAGGATGATCGCCAGCCTAGGGGCCGATAGTGTCAGGTGGTCCAGGGATCGATGCCGGGCGCGGCATAGCACCTTAAGGCCGAGCGCATCCCCCTTGTCTGGATGCTCGGGAATGGCCCTATGGCGGGATGACATGGCTAGAACTCGACGAAGAAACCTATTTCCGCTTGCTTCCGATTGTAGGACGGGTTTTCGTAGTACACAGCACGAAGGTTGAACCCATAGCGCTTGGTAATCCATTTCCGCCAGACCAGTGAAACCTCATGGCTTGTGAAGTCGCTCAATATCGACTGTTCCCCCGTCAACTGATAGGCTTCCTTTCCGCCGTCGTACTTCAGGGTAATGTATTGCTCCTTGTCACGGCCGTAGGTCACCGCGATAATGCCGCGATTGGAGCGGATATTGCCTGGGTCGCTTCGGTTCAGACGCGCCCCCGCCTGAATGATCCAGGGTCCATCGAAGTAGTAGGTGGCGCCAAGCAGCAGCGTCTTGTCTGTATAGATTTCTTTGGCGCGGTAGTAGGTAAATCCAACACTCGCAACCAAGTTCTTTTTTTCAAGGAATTTTCGGAATAGCAGTCCGTCCACCCTGACCCGGGGCAGAAAGAACCCCCCAGAACTGGTGCCGGCGCTTAGGAAGCCGTACCAGTCCTCATTGAATATGCGCGTATACCCCGCACCGAAGAACGTGCCTTGATCTCCGAAATGGTTCTGGTGGCTGATTTCGCCGGTTACATAGTCTTTTGGGGTCAGGTGGACACCGCCTCTCAGATACTGGTCGTTCCAGTTCGAATTGTTGTCAGTGAGGTTAGCGTGTCCAAGACCACCCTCCAGGAATCCCGTGAGTAAGGGTGCGAAAGTTCTTGGCGCGTTGGCCTCTGCCTGCGCACGAGCGTGATTGGTTGCGCCAACCATCAGCAAGCCGAGAAGAGCGCACAAGCCTCTGCTATAGGTATCCGAGAGCGTCACCATTGATGTCCTATCGTATTTTTTTCGAAACCGCCGTCAGCGCTCTTGCCAAATAAGCTGCCTTTGCAGAGAATCAAGCGGACAGTCAGGTCACCAACCTTCTTTCAAGGGCAATCAGTCTGAATCCACGCCTCCTGCAGCGGGCCACTGGTCGGCAGCAGGCAATTGAAAAAAATCGGACACCCGTCAATGGAAACGACACCCCCCTTGGCAGGGAGAAATCGATAATGGTCGTTCCCGCGGCATGACGCTCAGCGACATTTCATGCCTGCCTGAACGGGTGCCAGCGACTGCTCGGGGGTTAGCCTCGCTTCAAACGCCAGATACAACGCCTCCTCAAGCACATTCCAGTGCTTCCCGTGCCGGAATTGAACGGATCGTACCCGCCAGCACGCGATTGCGTCCTTGTCTCCCATCTTATCCGCGACAAGGGCTATCAGGCCCCATGGAAAGTCGACCTCGGACGTCTGTAACCAGGTCATGCGATGTTCCTTCATCCAGGACTGATAGGCATTTTCGTTGGTCCGATTGGCAGGCTGTATATCGGCCAGAATCGGGAATATCTGGGCCACAGCATCGGGATAGAACTCCGACTTGTCGCGTGGCTGGGTACTCACCAGGAAACGCTCTGGCGGTCGCCAGAACACACGCAGAATGTCCTTGTCGAGCTGTTCGGCCTTACGCATCCAGTTGGCTGCGCCCACCCTGTCGCCCATCCGCAAGTAATAGCTGCTGACAGCCTTGAATGCGCTGGAAACCTCCACGTTGTCCATCAGCAATGCGACCGGCAAATCGGTTGAAATATAGTAGACGCCGGAACGCTTGTCGTACAGTGTGTCGAGATTCCGGCTGGCCTTATCGAAGCTCCTCTTCCAGGACGCCGGCATGCCCGCGGGCGGCACGGACCGCACCAGCACTTCCATCCAGGCTGCCATCAACGCATCATCCGCATCGGCTTCCTGACAGGAGACAAAGCGCTGGCCTTTCAAGCAATAGCGATCGAAACTGCCGTCGTCGTGCTGCCGCGGGAGTAGCCACGCTATCCACCGGCCCGCGGCCGCGTTCGTTTTCAGTCCGGCGTCCTGGGCAGCCAGCAGCGCCTTTGCGGCAAAGTACGGATCGATCGTGTCGCCGCCAAAATAGGTGGTGATTGCCCCGTCGGGGCGCTGATAGCCGGAAAGTACCAGGTCGGCTCCACAGGCCATCTGGTTGACGTGGGAGGCAAGCAGCAGTAGCAAAAGGAGAAGTTTCTTCATCGCATATGTGAGAAGTGCGCTACGGTGAGTCTATATGGCCCTTGGACACGACCCGTCCTTTCTCCAGCGCGCACGCCGCGCCAAAGACCACCGCGCCCACGCTCACGCGCATCACGGGTGCCACCACCGTGGTTGGTCTTTCTGCCGACCCTATCACACAGAGCGTCTCGATGTCCAACTCGCGCTCGGCCGAAACCGGCCCGGCAACCATGCACGATTTGGCTAGCACCATGGAGCCGGCGGCGATCAAGGCCCCGTCTATCCGCACCTCCGCCCCAAGCCGGATACTCCCGCTGGCCTTGACGCTGCCGGCAATCCTGGCGCCCGCGCCTATCCACAGATCGCCATGTACCACCAGGTCCCCTTGAAACATGCTTTGGGGGGAGATGGTTAGATCACGCGTCGCCAGCCAGCGCCCCTCCCCTGCGGCCTGCACATGTGCCGGAATCGCTTCCGTCCGGGTCTCGCCATTCTGCGGGCGCACGCTGCGCGGCGCGCTGGATTCTGCAAGATGGTGCATCCCGAATCCGATCACGCCTGCGCTGAGGTAAGCAAAATGGCATCCTTCATCAATGCGAATGGTGTGCGTGGCCGAGAGCGGGCCATCGAGGCGGCAGTGCGCCGCGATATGCGCGGAGCGTGCATGCGCCCAACGATGCAGTTCGCTGCCGCTTCCAATCGCGAGTTCTCCTTCGGATAGAACGGACTGCAAGTGATTCTTCTTTCCGGTCCGGATGCCGCGGGGGCCGTATATTTCATGCGTGAACGTAAAGCTGTCGGGCAGTATCAGCGATCCACTGGCGAGGACGGTCCGCTTGCAGACTCGCGAGGCTGCCTCCGCCCCGGTGGGCAACCATATGCCGGTCACATTGGCAACCGCATTCACACTGCGGATCGAATGGGCTGCACCACCGTGCCTCGTCGGCTCGGTTTGCATCACAATCATGGCACGGAGCTCCGCGGCCACGGCCGCGACGTCAAGCGTATGCTCGCTGTCGATCGCAAGCGGACGGATATCGCGCCGTCGCTGCCACTCAAGTACGGCTGGCACCAGCGGAAGGCCGAATACGAGCACAGTCAGCAAGCTCAGCAGCAAGGCCCACATCGGCTCAGTTCTCCTAGCGGTAACGCCTCGTCTTGTCCCAGCGGATTTGGCGCCGGAGCACGAAGTCGAAGGCGATCTGGCTGACGATAGCCCGTGACACGGTCACCACGCTTACCAGGAAGCCAAAGTAATTCAGGGGAAGCAGGCGAATACGCTCGCGGCTGCCATCCAGATAGACGGCAGCGGCGATCTCGAAGAACGCCGCGAAGTTTCCCAGGGTCCCATATGACATCAGCGCGAACAGGAAGATGGCCGCGCCGAGCAGCGGCATGCCGCTGGCATAGAACAGGGCGATGGCTAGCAGCCAGCCGCACAGCATCAGAGGCGCCATCATGTAGATGCCCAGCAAAGCCACGCCATCGATCTTCTCGAGGAGATTGTGATCGCGGCAAGTTGCCATTTTCCACCCGTGGCGGTAGAGCGCCTGGTTATGGCCCTTGGTCCAGCGCATGATCTGGCGGACACGGACGGGCCAGGTTTCCGGCACCTCTTCATAACACTCAGACCAGTTCTGATAGATCGTCTTCCAGTTGCTTAGCAGCAGCCGGTAGGTTAGATCCGTGTCTTCGGCCAGCACATCGTCGTGCCAGCCGCCCACACTTTTCAGTGCCCGCACTCTCACGCCGCCGACCGTCCCGCCATATTGAGGCACCAGGTTCAGGTTCATGCGGGCCTGTTGGTCCACCTGATAGCCGCCCGAGCGTTCCAGGTCCAGTAGCCGGGTAAGCAGATTGGTGCCGAGATTCATCGGCACCACCCTGCCCATGGTTGCGCCAACTTCGGGATCGAAGAATGGGGCCACCAGTTGCTTAAGCAGTCCTACCGGCGGCAGGTAGTCGGCATCGAACACGACGATGATGTTACTGGCAATGCGTTCGGTCGCGTCCTTGAGCGCCGCTGCCTTGCCCGGCTTTCCAGCAGAGCGGTGAAACGGGGAAATGCGGCCAGGATACTGCACCACAAAGTCGTCGATGATCTCTCGGGTCCGGTCGCTAGAGCGATCATTCACGGGCATGATGGTGAGTCGGTCGGCAGGATAGTCGGCGCGCAGCAGGCAGGCTAGCGACCCTGCGATCACTGCCTCCTCATTGTGAGCCGCGATCATGACCGTTAAGGTGGGCCAATCCGCGATGTCGATGTCGAGGTAGGGGTGACGTTGTTTGCCGAACAACCGGTTCAAGGTGAACAGATAGTGGCGCGTGGCATAGACGATGACTAGCCCGACGATCAGCAATAGGGCCACGGTGAGCGCAATAACGAGCCGCTGCCTGCCCGCTTGCACCGTGACCATAGACGGGGGGGGCTGGGACCATATACGCTGGGGCGGCACTGGCTTGGCCTGCTCATCGGATTCCGGGGTGTCCGTCGATAGGCTGGCGAGTGCTATCAGCGCAAAGAGTCGATCGCCGCTTGGGCTTGCTGCCGCACTCGACGCGGCACTTGCGGCGACACGCGACGCGGCTTGCGGCGCCGTGGCCGCCCGGACAGGGGTACCGCCACGGCCGGCAACTTCGCCGGCTACCCCATCCGGGACAGATCCGATGCAAACGAGTAACTCGCCCAAAGTCAAAAATATGCGAAGCGCTTGGCGCATGCTTGAGGAATCTCAGTTTCATGTTTACCCACCACGGGGCACAGTTCCTGTGCGCCCCCGCGAAATCGCCACAAGCCCCGTTGCGCGCGCTAATGCTTTCCACTGGTGAAGGTCAATGTGGTTCCCGCTCCGGCGGTTACCAGCCAGTTCGTGGTATCCCATGTGACGACAGCCTGGCCTTGCGTCACGGCCGGCTGGTTGTACGTTGAACGGGGAAGCACCCAGGTCATGTCCGTCAAATCGGTCGGATTGCTGGCCTGGAACGTCCACGCGTTGCCGGTGTCAGTCGCCTGCCAGGTAGTCTGCTGACGCCGTTGGGCGAATTTCGCCAAGGTGTCCATCGTGTACCAGCTGAACTGTCCGTTCTGCGTCAGCGTCGTGGCTCGCGAAAAGAGCGAGTTCAATACACCCTTGTAATCCACCGCGCCGAGCGGATGCATATAGATCAGCCGGCTGGTGCGATTCTTGACGACGAAGTCCATCAACTGCTTGTACCAGGCGGTAATGCTGGAAGCGGGAACACCGAATTCCTCGAATTCTTCGAAGGTCGCATACTCGCCGAAGGGCATCACCGGGAATGCCCGGATGGTGTTGTTTAGCAGCGCGCCGTTGCGATAGCTTCGGGTGGGCGCCATGCCGGTATGCCCGAGGAAGTAATAGCCAGTGTTGCCGTTGGCTTCCAGCCAGTTTATCGACCATTGCGGGGTATTACCTTCCGGTGCGGCGTACTCGATGCTCGGCTTTCCTGTTACCCCTTCAATGCTCTGTTTGTTAAGGACCAGATACTGTTCGAAGGTGGACTGGTTGGATTCGCTGGCATTAGCACCCCAGTAATCGTGAATCCATCCGCCATGACTTCCGATCTGGTGCCCCTTGCCCTGCATGTACAAAACCAGCTGCTGGGCTGTGGCGTTCTGAGACAGATTGATACCCTTGCCGTCGCCGAAGGCAATCTGATCGGGACCTGCGGTAATGACAATGGAGAACGGTCCGTTGTTGAAAATCCCCCAGCTCTTCAGCGTCTGCGCGGGCGCAATCTGATCCCCGGCGCAGAAGTGCATGTTCAGCACAAGCCCGGCCTTGGCTTTCGGCTGCGCGGAAAGCCTGGGCATCTTCATCAGATTGGTGCCGAAATAGCGCAGGAAACCGTGCATCAGCATGCCGTCTGTCTGTCCCTTCAGATACGCAAGCGGCAGGTTGACGAACAGAACGCCGCCCGAGCCAAAAGTCCGTAAGCCTGCCACCAGCCCGAAGTTTGGCGAGCTCAGCAGGGCACTGCCGGTATAACTTCCCTGCGTGACGAAGCTGGGATAGGTCAGGAAGCCATAGACGTAACCGGAAACCCCTTCCACGGGGTCGGTCGTGGAGGTGTTATCCCACACCATTGACTTGCCGGGAGCCACCTGAATGGTCCGTAGCGTGCTGCTCAGGCCAGTGATCGGTCCCAGGCCAATCATGAAGCCGCCCAGTTGGTCATAGAGCACGTAGTCGACCCCTGCGAGATTGCTGAGGCGACTCCTCGGCGACGAATAGAAGCCGGTGGTGGTGAGCGCGCCGAAGTCGTAGACCAGCATCACCTGGCCGCCTTGGGTAGTGTAATTCTCAAGTGCTGCGACCAGCGCATCGCTCGCGTTCACATGGACCTGGTCCGGCAGGATCAAGCCTGGGAACTGGGCAGGCGTCGTACCCTGGAGGAACTGCGTGTCGTTGATAACAGTGATCTTCAGGCCTTCTTCCAGTGCCGCGTCGAGCCAGGCCGAAACCCGCGGATCGGGCAGGGTCATCGTATCGGGCACCAGCAATGCAATCTGGTTGGTGGCGGCATGAGTCTTGGCGGGCAACGCCAGGGCCACCGCCAGCATTGCCAGTACGCAGCCCCTTTGCAGCAATGAGTAGAGATTGTGGAACACGGTCTTCTCCGAAGCGCGATTTGAATTGGCCTCGCCGTGCGCAACCCGCTGCTTCGCGGGTGCGTGTCCAAGCAAGCCACCTCGGACGCGGGTCTATACGCTCGTTTGCGGCAAAACGCCGCAATGCCTAAGCTTGTGTCAGTCCGGTTCGGCGCCCGGCGCAGGGGCGAGCGCGTACGAGCCTGCTTTGACCTTGGGGCCCTTTACGGCCTTGTTCGGGGGTTTTTTTGCGTTCTTCTTATCCTTCTCTTTCTTGTTCTTTCCTACCGCATCGGCTTCGACACCCACCTCTAACTGGCTGGCATGGTCATAGCCCTTCAGCCCACCAGGATCCGACGGGCTAGCGGGCAGATAAAGTGGCGTTTCAGCCGAGACCGCCGCGGCCTCTTCCGACAATGCGGCGTGGGCCGGTGCCGATGCAAGAGCGCTTGCGACAAGAAGCGCTGTTGTCACTGTTGCGAACCTCATCGTTCACTCCTCCCATAAAAGCGCCGGCCGTATTTCGGTGCCTGGACTGAAGAAACGCCGAGCAACGATGTTTGGGGGGGGGGGGCGGCCAGCCTTGGTAAGTTATGGATTTGAATGCTTTATGTCCCAGCTATAAGATTGCTGGCCCAGCCATGGCAACCGAGAGTTGTCGTATTTCCGATAATCGACAGGCATGGTCGCCTCCAGTGCATTGACGATGCGTTCGCTGGCGTGGCCGTCGCCGAACGGGTTGTGCGCACGCGACATGCGGGCGTACTCATCCGGATCGTTCAGCAGCAACTCCGCGGCAGCGATGATACGTTCCGTATCGGTGCCCACCAGTCGCGCGGTGCCGGCGGCAATTGCCTCTGGGCGCTCGGTGGTGTCTCGTGTGACAAGGACCGGCTTGCCCAGCTCGGGCGCCTCTTCCTGGATCCCACCGGAATCCGTGACGATCATGTAGGCGGACGACATCAGGAAGACGAACTGCAAATACTCTTGGGGCTCGATCAGGTGGATGTTTGGATGTCCCCCCAGGATCGCTTGTACCGGTTCCCGCACGCGCGGATTGAGATGAACAGGATAGATAATCTGGATATCGTCATTGCGGTTAGCCAGCCTGCGCAACGCCGTGCAAAAGTGTTCGAACGGCGCGCCAAAACTCTCTCGCCGATGTCCTGTCACCAGCACCAGCCGGCGCGTACTGTCCAGATAGGGGTATTGCCCCATCAGCTGGATCCGCATGTCCAGATCATTATCCAGCCGGCGCTTGACCTCGAGCAAGGCATCGATTCCAGTGTTGCCCGTCAGGCTGATGCGGGCGGGGTCCACGCCTTCTCGCAATAGCGTGTCCTGCGCCTGTTGCGTTGGCGCAAAGTGCCACGACGCCATAACATCTGTGACGCGTCGGTTCATTTCCTCCGGCCACGGTGCGTTGAGATTTCCGCTCCGCAAGCCAGCTTCGACATGCCCGACGGAAATGTTGCGATAGAACGCGGCAAGCGTGGCCGCCAGGGTGGTGGTGGTATCGCCGTGAACCAGCATGGCATCCGGCGTGTACTGATCCAACACGGCATGAACGCCTGAGAGCACCCGCGTCGTGATGTCGGAGAGACTCTGTCCGACGCTGATAACATCCAGGTCAAAGTCCGGAACTATTTTGAAAAGCTGCAGTACCTGATCGAGCATATGGCGATGCTGCCCGGTGACGCAGACCCGCAGATCGAAGCCCGTTGATATCCGCAACCTGTGAATCAGGGGCGCCATCTTGATGGCTTCCGGCCGCGTTCCGAAAACGGCGAGCACCTTTGGCATTGGGAATCCTCTCGTAGTGAGGCGGGTCCACTACTGAGAATCCTCGTGACTCCCAGGGCTCTCCGGTCGAGTCATGACATGAACGATCGGGGTTCTTTTCTCAGCAGCGCGATGCTAGAGACTAATTACCGCAAAAACTGTGCCAACTGAACGTAACTTATTGATTAATTGGAAGATTCTATTCAATGAATTCAATACATGACACAGCGCTTATCTGAAATGGTTGCAGGTTTGAAACAAGGCCGGCGGGTGCGCGTGCCGGAGAGGGCAGCAGTTTAGTGAATCGCGCGGTCCCGCATGGCCAAGGCTCTCAGAAGGCTGCTGCGTGAGCGCACCGCATCGCGATGTGTATCAATGTTGCCTTCCCCGCCAAGCGGCATCAGTCCAATCCCGCGATGACGAGGTCCCCGAAAATGCTTGTCGAGTCTCTGGCCGGGATAGGCCGGCGCATTCAGCCAGATGACCTGCATCCAAATGGGGAGGCTCCAAGCCAGTCCTTTCAAACCGGAAAATACTCCTACTTTTGGCTGAACTCGAGAGGATCAACGGCTGTGTTAGGAGGAAGACGAAAGGGTTACATGTATGAAACATGCCTTAGGTCAGATTTAAATATCTAGCGAACCTTGGTGGGCTTTGTGACCCAAATACCACTGAGAGCAGCGTCGCTCGCCAGCCACAGGGCCAGATTGCCACGCCAAACTGAGGGTCGGGGCGACCGGTTCCCGCGGTGAGAACGCCTGCTCGAGGCGTCCTCGCTCCTGGCCATACCGATCACGGTGAGCTTCATTTGGGACACCTCCCGCTAAGGTGGTTGCACACTCGCCACTTTGGCACAGCGGTGCCCTCGTGCTGAGGCTTCTCTTAGTTCCTCTCGCAGGTGAGCGCCCGTTGCCGGGGGAGGCGTCCATACCATCTTCCCTAGCAAAAGCTTTCTGCCTGAAATGCGTTGTATGCAATGACAGAACACAGAAGATTGCATCACGACGCGCAAGGACTAGCGCCCCCTCAAGGCCGCCACATCACTTGGCGGGAGCACAACCAGCTTTTTTTCGTCCGCTGGCCGTGACCAGGAGTACAGCGGCATCCTAGATGTCGCTAGTGGACACACCGCGCTGCGCGTCAACTGCCCCTCGCCTACTTCGACTGCCTCCTAAAATTTCCGGGCGTCGCTTGCAGCAAGGGTCACCATGTTCTGCGAGAGGCAAGAGGATTGCGAATCTCCGATGTGATGGAGAAAGTCATTGTCCCGTAGCTCGTCGGTCAGCATTTCCTGCATGAAGAATCGGTAGTCCCATTCATCGCCCTTCTCGATCCCAAGCACAATCGGCACTGCCTCAGAGGTGGCGCCGTTTGTTCGGACAGGGATCCGGAGTTTTTAAGTGGAAGCGCTGGGGCAGTCAGGCTGCCGATTTGATCGCTGGCAGCGAGGCGAAGGATGCCTCATCCGGGGTCTGGTCCGCCAGACTGGAATGGGGTCGTCGTTGGTTGTACCAGGTCAGGTAGTTAGCGATAGAGCGCCGCGCATGGCTGACCGAGTCGTAGGCTTTCAGGTAGACCTCCTCATATTTGACGCTGCGCCAAAGGCGTTCAACGAACACGTTGTCGCGCCAACTGCCCTTGCCGTCCATCGACAGCAGGATGCCGCAGTTGAGCACGGCGTCGGTGAACTCCGTGGCGGTGAACTGGCTGCCCTGGTCGGTGTTGACGATCTCCGGCGCGCCGTATTTCGCAAAGGCCTCCTCAAGCGCCTCGACAGCATGGCAACTCTCCAGAGTGATCGCCACCCGGTGGGCCAGTACTTTGCGGCTGGCCCAGTCCACCACCGCCGTCAGATACACGAAGCCCCGCGCCATCG
The DNA here is from genome assembly GCF_056399885.1 of Cupriavidus sp. 01L45. NCBI lineage: Bacteria > Pseudomonadati > Pseudomonadota > Betaproteobacteria > Burkholderiales > Burkholderiaceae > Cupriavidus > Cupriavidus sp. 01L45. Next base: position 113,196 of record NZ_JBFTSG010000016.1, read on the forward strand.
GAATGTAGCTCGTGTCCAGCGCCCACACCTGGTTGGCGCGATCGATCTTCCGGTCGCGCAGTAGGTATGGCCAGATCTTGTGCGCCGCATTCTTGCGACTCGTGTTCGGGCGACGGTACAGCGCCTCGATGCCCATGCGCTTCATCAGCGTGCGCACGTGCCGGCGGCCGACCGGGATGCTCTCCCGTCGCAACAGGCGGGCCAGCATGCGTGCGCCCGCGAAGGGATGCTCCAGATGCAGTTCGTCGATTCGGCGCATCAGCTTCAGATCCGCGTCGCTGACCGGACGCGGCTGGTAGTAGGCGCTCGATCGGGCAATGCCGACCAGCTTGACCTGGCGGCTCACCGGCAGCGGGTGATCGCGGTCAATCATCGCTTTCCGCTCAGCAATCCCGCTTTGCTGAGCGCGCTTTCTAAAAAATCATTCTCCAGCGTCAACTGGCCGATCTTTGCATGTAGCGCCTTCACGTCCACCGGCGGCTCGGCCGCAGTCTTGGCTTTGCCGCCGAACACGTCCGCAGCATGCTCCGCCAACTGCTGCTTCCACTCCGTGATCTGGCTCGGGTGCACGTCATACTGCTGGGCCAGCTCCGCCAACGTCTTGTCGCCCTTGAGCGCGGCCATGGCCACCTTGGCCTTGAAGGTCGCCGAGTGGGTCCGTCTGTTTCGTTTCGTCATCTTCTGGGTCCTTTATGCTCGCCATTATGGCTGGCTCAGGCCCCAGCTTTTCCACTTAGCCGACTGTCCGAATTTCCGCGGCCACCTCTCTCTTCCCGCTTTCAGAAGTCGATAGTCGCTCAAACCGCGAGCCAGACAGACCCCACTGCGTGAACTCTCCCGCGCCCTTCTTGTGGATTGCGCTCACAATCGTGTTCGCAAGGTGGGCCAGGACGGTCTACACGGTCGTCTTGTCCAACTCAGTCGCGGCGACTAGGTGTGCGAGTAGGCTCGACTTGTTGAACGGACAGGATCGAACCGATGGCGCCATTCGACCGAGACGATGATCAATCGGGGGGCAGCACATCGACCTACGCTTCGTTGGTTGGAGGACCACACTGCTTTTATTTAGGCCTAATGAAGAGACAAAGTCGACTTGGCGAATTTGTTTGCCGAAGAACTAACGCTTTTGCGCACTCCGCATCCAAATCACGTGATCAATCAGGAGGTGGAGGGCGACACGCAGGGCGTTTGGGATGGTCGACGCCTGCAGCAGTTGCTCGGCAATCTGGTGGTAAATGCAATCAAGTACGGCACAACGGACGAGCCAGTGCGAGTGGTTGTGACCGGCGACGAGAAGGAAGTTCGTTTTGAGGTCAGGAATAGTGGGCAAGCCATCGAGCAATCGACCCTTGCTCAACTCTTTGACCCTCTAAAGCGAGCCCCCGTGCATGAGAGTAGCCATACAGCCGATGGCAGCCTTGGACTGGGCCTGTACATTGCGCGCGAGATTGCCCGAGCCCACGGTGGCGAGATAACAGCACGGTCCGACCAAGTAGAAACAGTGTTTGCTGTCCGCCTGCCTCGCTGCGAGTAGAACTCATGTTGCAGATCGTTATTTCCGCCAATGCCGATATTTTGACGCTGTTGCCTCCCCTTGCGCTGACGCTTTCCAATCTCACGGAGCACCGCAGTGAGCATGCCAGGTTCTTAGAGCCCGTTTGAAAATTCACCGCAGATGTGTTCTAACGTTTGGATGTGGAAAAAAGAACATCGAGAGCGGCAGGCAAGCATGGCGGCCAAGACGAAGCGGTATCCGAGCGATCTGACGGACATGGAGTGGGCAGCGATGGAGGGACTGCTGCCGAAGCCCGCACAGCGGGGGCGGCGCAGGACGGCTGATCTGCGGGAGGTCATCAACGCCTTGCGATACCTGGTGCGCTCGGGGTGTGGCTGGCGCATGCTACCCAAGGACTTTCCGGTCTGGCAAACGGTGTACTGGTGGTTTCGCCGACTGATGCGCCGGTTCCTGTTCCAGACGCTTCATGACGTAGTGCCAATGCTCGATAGGGAGTTGGAAGGCAGACAGCCTTGCCCAAGCGCGGGCGTGGTGGATAGCCAGTCGGTAAAGGCGCCAGCGGCGAAGGAACGTGGCTATGACGCGGGAAAGAAGATCGTCGGGCGCAAGCGGCATATTGCCGTGGATACGAATGGCCGGTTGCTGATGGTGAACTTGACGCCTGCAGACATCGCCGATAGCACCGGGGCGTTGGCAGTTCTGGAGGCCCTAAAGAAGCGTTGGCCGGGACTTAAGCATCTGTTTGCAGATGGCGCATACGATCGTCGCACGTTGATGGATAAAGCCGCGACGCTCGACTTCGTCGTGCAGGTTGTGCGCCGCCACGAGGATCAAGTTGGCTTCGCGGTGCTACCCCGGCGTTGGGTGGTGGAACGTACCTTCGGTTGGATGGTTCGCTGGCGTCGCCTTGTCAGGGACTACGAGCGACGTCCTGATGTGTCCGAGGCCATGGTCTATATCGCAATGGGCGGGCTGCTGCTACGCAGAATCGCCCATCCCTGAATTATCAAACGGGTTCTTAGACCACGCTGGGTCGACCGGCCACTCGCTCTATCGCAGCCAGTCGTATTGCCTTCCATGATTACTAGCATGTCGACACCCAGGACTATCTAAATATCGTGGCTCAATGGCTGGCCTGCACGTCCCCTTGCCGACGCTTCGCAGACGTCCTCGCGGGCGTCTACGCACGACACGGGGCCGACGTGAGTTGCTAGCTCTTCATCGTAACGGACTTGCACCGTTTATCCTTTGCCGGTCTCCCGGCGCACAGTAATGTTAGTACGTAAAATCGCTAACTTATTGATTTTACTGGCTTTGCGCTCGGACTTTGCGTAGCATCTTTACTACACTTCACGCCATGCGGCCTGTCTCAGCATTGGATGGCTTGGTATGGCGCCGCCGACAGATTGATATCGCAGGACATTGAATCGTCGCCAAGATGCTGGACAACACAAATGGCCCAAGTTGCTGGGCGTTCGGCCGTTGTGATGGCGCCGTGATGGCGTTTTGCAACGCGTAACACGATTGGGGGATAGTCGGAAGGGAGACTCATAACCATACTCGCCAGCGGCGGTCCGACTGCCGAACCGTGGTTGACTCCAAAGGCCACCCGGCCCTGTGGGAATCTTTACACGACATAACAAATAAAACGGTGGTAGCACACCATGATGAAGTCGCGAAAAAAACCGGCTAAACGCCGAAGCGAGAGGGGTCAAAATGAGAGGCATTTCCATTCGCGCTGCCGTCACCGGCCAAGCGCCACAGATTATTAGCATCCTCGAACAATGCGGGCTTGATGCTTCGGCCCTCAATCTATTTGCAACTACATTCCATATCGCCGTCACCGAATCCTTGATCGTCGGTTGTGCTGGCGTGGAACGGCATGGTGACACCGCAATCATCGGGCCCGTTGCCGTGCTTGCCGATTACCGCGACCGTGGTATCGCTTCGTCTCTGGTGCAAGCTGCACTCATGCGCGCCCGAGCTGGAGGGTGTCGACAAGCAGTGATGTTAGCGATGCGCTTTGCGACTTACTTTAGTCGTCACGGGTTTACGCTGATGCCGCGCCGCGCGCTACCGGCAGAGGTACAAGCGTCACAGGCATATCAATGGCAGGCCAATTCGTCCGATGTCTGCATGAAATGCGACCTGATCTCCGGCTGACTTCCCGTCTTACGGTCACTTCCGACCCGCGTCGGGTCGGGGAGCGCCGTGATCAACGCATGGGGGCTCTATACGATCATCCCTGAAGAAGATGTCGGCGTTTTCCTCACGAGCCTGCTTGGCAAATGGCAGGATACGTGTCCCGTTGCCAGCGCTCGATCGCCTCTAGGTCGCGCTGATATGCGCGCTGCAACGACTTCTGCGGCATCAGGTTCAGACGCGATGAACTGGGTCGGCTCGGTCAGAAGGCAGGAATACGCGTGGAATATCGCAGACAAGAGAACATCGCAGTCAAATCGCCGACGGCATTGGTCGCCGGCCTGATGCGGCCAAAGGCGACCTTCCGGCAGCGAAATCTCTATTGTCAGTTTGAGTTGAGCGAACTGCCGGCAACTGAGCTGAAGAGCCTGGAGACAAAGGCATCCAGCATAGTGGTTTGCATGCCAAGTGGCAGTTTTATGCCGATAGAGCGAAGCGAAGCCAGTTGCCACCTCGGGTTCGGTCGCCCGATTGGCGAGAATATAGTCGCCCAGCCCTGACGAAGCAGATCACCCACACTGTCCGTTTCGCCAATCGCCACGCCTGGGGTGTCATCGTCGCGACTCTGCTACTCACGCTCGCCAGAGGCATCTATGCCGCAAGGCATTTTTCCATCAACACTGATATCGGTCGCCTGATTGACACGAACGAGCCCTGGGCTCGACGCGATGCCGCGCTTAGTGCAGCGTTTCCACAGCGGGATAACCTGATTCTGGCCGTCGTGCAAGCGCCGGCTAGCGAACTCGCAGGCGCCGCAGCCGACGCGCTGGCCGAAGCGCTGCGTCGGCAGCCGACACGCTTTCGCATGGTAAGCCAGCCAGGCGGAGGCGATTTCTTTTCGCGCAACGGTTTGCTCTTCCTGTCCAACGACGAATTGCGCGACATGACTGGCCAGCTCGTGCAGGCGCGCCCACTGCTCAACGCCCTGGCGCACGGCCCGTCGCTGCGCGGTCTTGCCGACACACTTTCGACAACGCTGGCGCTACCGCTGCAGATCGGGCAAGTCAAGCTGGGCGATATGGCGCGCCTGTTGGGCAACAGCGCTGCGACTGTCGAGCAGGTGCTGGCGGGTAAGCCGGCCGCTCTTTCATGGTCCGCGCTGGCAGGCATGCCACAGCTGGGTCCGGAAGGCCAAGCCAGCAGCTTTGTGTCTGTCAGCCCGATACTGGACTTTAGCGACCTGGAGGCCGGCGCCAAGGCTTCCGACGCCATCCAATGCTGCCGCAGCGCAGTTGCGATTGCGGGAGCGCTACGGCGCCGCGGTAAGGTTGACCGGACCGCAGCCGCTGGCTGACGACGAGTTCTCCTCTGTCAAAGACGGCGCTCTGGTCAACGGGGCACTCACTACGCTGGTGGTAATCCTGATTCTCTGGTTGGCATTGCACTCGCCCCGGCTGATCCTGGCAGTCTTGGTGAATGTGTTTGCGGGCTTGGTCCTGACCGCGGCGTTCGGCCTCTTCCTAGTGGGTTCGCTCAACATGATATCCATTGCCTTCGCCGTGCTGTTCATCGGGCTTGGCGTGGATTTCGGGATTCAGTTCGGCGTGCGCTATCGCGCCAGACGGTATCGATACAGTAACTTGGCGCTGGCGCTCTCTCGGGCTGCGCAAAGCGTGGGGATGCCATTGGCACTAGCAGCTGCAGCCACTGCAGCCGCCTTCTTCTCCTTCGTACCGACCAGCTACCGCGGCCTTGCGGAACTGGGCAAGATCGCCGGTTCCGGCATGATCATCGCCTTTGCCAACACGATCACGCTACTGCCGGCACTGATCACCGTGATACACCCTCCCGGCGAGACCAGCATTCCCGGCTTTGCATGGTTGGCCCCCGTCGACAGTTTCTTCGAGCGCCATCGCAAGCCGGTTTTGTTGATCACATGCGTGGCAATCCTGATTGGACCCCCCCTGCTGCCGCACCTGCGGTTCGACTTCAATCCACTGCACCTGAAAGACCCGCACTCGGAGTCAATGTCCACCCTGCTGTCGCTTAAGGATGTGCCCCAGGTCAGCATGGACGATGTCAGCTTGATCGCACCCTCGCTGGCGGCCGCAGAGGCCTCTGCGGCGCAGTTGGGGGCCTTGCCTGAGGTGGCTCGCGTGGTCACACTGCAGAGTTTCATACCAACCGATCAGCCGGCCAAGCTGAAGCTCATAGCCGATGCCCCTTCGAGCCTGACGCCGGTGCTGACCCAAAGCGCAGCCAGTCCGGCCAGCGACGTGTTGCGCGTCAATGCGCTTAAGAGCCTGGCTAGGCTGCTGCCGCTTGCATCCGAAGACCATCCCGGCCCAGGCGCGGCAGAAAGTGTCCGATTGGCCAAGGCGCTGCGCCAGCTCGCGGCTGCCGATGCTACTACCCGCGATCGCGCGGAACAAGCACTGGCCCTGCCACTGCGCTTGGCGCTGGCCGACCTGCAGCGCGCCTTGCAGGCGCAGCCGATCGATCGGCAGATCGCTGCCACACGACCTGGTGCGCGACTGGATCACGCCGGATGGCCGTGCCCTTGTCACTTTGAGTCCGCGTCTGCCATGCGCGGACAGTCCCGCACGCGCGGCTGCGCTAGACCATTTCATCGACACCATTCTGCGCGTCGAGCCTACGGCAGCAGGAGGGCCGATTTCGGTGCGGGGCTCGGCCGATACTATCCTCGGCGCCTTCGCCCAGGCCGGGGCCTGGGCTTTGCTCTCGATCACGGTGCTGCTTTGGATCACACTGCGTCGCCTTACTGACGTGCTGCTGACGCTGGTGCCGCTGCTGGTTTCCGCCACGGTAGCCTTGGAGTTGTGCGTGGTGTTCGGCATCGCACTGAATTTCGCCAATATCATCGCATTGCCTTTGTTGCTTGGTATCGGTGTGGCCTTCAAAATCTACTATGTGATTGCGTGGCGCGCCGGCAAAACACGCCTGCTGCAATCGAACCTGACACTTGCGGTTCTGCTCAGCGCGGCCACTACTGCTACCGCCTTCGGCAGCCTGTGGCTGTCGCACCATAGCGGCACCGCCAGTATGGGAAAGCTGCTGACGCTGTCGTTGATGTGCACATTGGTCGGCGCGGTGTTCTTCCAGCCGATCCTGATGGGCAAAGCCACGCCGCACCAGCATCAGTCGGCAGACTGCCCACGCAATAATGCCGAAATAGGTGTGCCGATCTCTACGCGCGGGTAGCGGATATGTCCCTACCCGAAGTAGTCTGCGATACCACGAGGTGAATGTGCTCCACGTTGGGCGGCAGGCCATGCAAGGTGCTGACCACGGAAGCGATTTCTTCAGGTCCTTGCTCGTGGCCATCCTCAGAACGCACCCGACCGCCTGCAGGCCGAACGGCATGCCGACGTGGTCGACGCCGCAGGGCGCGAGGCTACGGGCATACTGCTTCTGGCATCCAGCGTCACCTCGCCGCCCATTCACGCCGGCATCGCGGAGACGTCGGCCGCATGGCGCCTGGCCGGTGACGCCCGCCCGGCGCGGCGAAATCCATGTACCCTGCGACGGTGGCGCGCGTCAGCCTCCGCGTGACGGCTGGTTGGCCGTTCCCGGCCGGCTCGCATGCCGGTCCTTGCACATACCCCTTCCCGGAGATTGCGACATGGCCATCCAGCTCAACCACACCATCGTCTTTTCTCGTGACAAGAAGGTGTCCGCCGACTTCCTCTGCGAGATCCTCGGACGTCCCGCAGCCGTGCCCTTCGGGCCGTTTCTCGCCGTACGGCTGGACAATGATGTCACCCTGGACTTCATGGACGCGGAAGGCGATGTTGCCCTGCAGCACTAGGCCTTTCTGATCAGCGACGGTGAATTCGAGCAAAGCCTCGCCCGAATCCGCGCGCGCAACCTGATGTGCTGGTCAGACCCATACCGCCGCCGCCCCGGCGAGGTCAGCACGGACGGTGGCTGCCGCAGAATCTATTTCGAGGATCCGAGCAAGCACTTTCTGGAAATCTTCACGAAGGGATAAGACGCATGCGCATCCAGAAGAAGAGGCGAGACGACTGCCACAAGCGAGCGGCCATTACAGGGTTCTCCTGCACAACCCAGATGACGGGTGCCGGCCCTGAGCGGCGGGCATCCGCAGAATTTGCTCCGCTCGACTCTGTCCGCCAGCGAACAGGGCCCGTGCACTTTGCACCCCACGCAACAGCTAGCTATGGCGCCATGCTCAGGCCGCGATCCCGCGGACGCTTTACTGATCCATTAACAATCAGCCCCGCCGCATCGGCACGCCTCCGCTAGCGCACTCGCCCGCCAAACGCAAACGCAAAACCGAGTAAGTATTTACGCAAAAATTCGTGGGAAGGCTGCGGGGCTGCATGCTGCAATACGTGCATGGTTCACTTAACACATTCCCCTTCGCGGAATGACGGCCATGCTGACTCGCCACCCACTGCTGCCGCCCACGCCGACACCCATGGCAACGCAGGAGCCTCGCCGTCGCCGCTGGAGATTCGCGGTCTCAACGTGCAGTTCCCGAGCAGGACAGTGTTCTATACGTGGGTCAACATTCGATGCAAATTACCGCGTTCCCTGGGTAAGAATTCGGTGCAAATCAACAGCGGAGAGGCATAAAAAGCCGGCGCGTGGCCGGCCTTTTCTCAAATGCGAGATTATTTGCCGGCTTCGGCCTCGCACTTCTTCATGAATGACGTCTTTGCAGCACCGGCGAGTGGCTTACCGTCCTTCCCAACGGCCTTGGCTTCACAGGAGGCTGACGCGTCGCCTTTGTTGCCACTTTCGCACTTCTTGATAGAGGAAGCTTTCGCGGCCCCAGCTAGCGGCTTGCCATTTTTGTCAACCGCCTTCGCTTCGCAGTTCGAAGAAGCCGCTGGAGCGGCGGCGGACGTTGCAGGCTTGGTGGCTGCCCCAGGCGCGGCAGTTTGAGCGTAAGCAAAACCTACCGAAAAGAGCGCTGCAATGGCTACCGCACAGAATCTTTTCATCACGATACCCCTCCTCAGAATTTATAAGGCAATTTGCCTAGCTCTCATAAACGTTTGGGCCGCGTCATCGTTGACGTCGCTCTCCCTCATATGAATGCATTACCCACCGAAAGACAGTATCGCTTGGTCCCAGGATTTTGTATCTATTTCTGTCCGCAGGGAGTCGGCCCGCCTCGAAATCTCGCCGCTGTCTGCCAGCCACCGCTCGACCCATGTGCCGCATGAGAAACTTCAGAAGACGACAAGCCACGACTATAAGGTCATGTGTAGTCGACTGGAGGGGCATCGCCGGCTCACCGCTGCCCTCGCGTTTGTCGAGCAATAGTGCACGGGGTCGATGAAGACTTCGTGAGGAAGGGTGAAATTACGTCACTCTTTCCGCATCGCACGTGTAGTCGTGCCAACGAAGCACCTCGTAGCGAAGCTCTCATCGCAACAATATGTGAGGCATACTAGCCAGTTCAAGCTGGAGATTTTCCATGAACGCACTCGTCCAAGCGTTGGAGGGCCGCAGCGACAAGCTGCTGGCGGAACTTGAAACAATCTACAAGGACCTTCATCAGCACCCTGAGTTGTCAATGCAGGAGGTCCGAACCGCAAAGGTCGCGGCAGACTTTATTGAGGCGTTGGGCTACGAAGTGACGCGGGCAGTAGGAATCACAGGTGTCGTTGGGGTATTGCGCAATGGTGAGGGCCCCACGGTGATGCTCCGCGCAGATATGGACGCGCTGCCCATGGCCGAAAACACCGGCTTGCCTTACGCCAGTACGGTCAAGAGCAAAGATGAAGACGGCGTCGAAGTCGACGTGGCCCATTCTTGCGGGCATGATATGCACGTGACTTGGCTGATGGGAGTTTCGCGCGTCCTTGCCGAGCACCGCAATGCCTGGAAGGGCACAGTCATGGTGGTATTTCAACCTGGAGAAGAGGTAGGACGCGGTGCCCGCAGCATGGTTGACGACTGGGGCGCTGAACGCTTCCCCAAGCCAGACATTATTTTGGGCCAGCACGTCATGGTGGGGCCTAGCAGCACGGTCAGCTACCGCCAGGGGGTCATTCTGTCGGCGGGAGATAGCCTGAAAATCAAGCTGTACGGACGCGGCTCGCATGGCTCGCAGCCGCAGACTTCCATTGACCCGGTCATTATGGCTGCTTCCACGACGCTGCGCCTGCAGACCATCGTCTCGCGTGAAATTTCGCCGATGGATAACGCAGTGCTGACCATTGGTTCGCTGCAGGCAGGTACCAAAGAAAACATCATCCCCGACGAGGCCACCATCAAGCTGAATATGCGCACCTTCGACGAAGACGTGCGCGAGTACATGCTGGCGTCCATCAAGCGAATCTGCTGCGCGGAGTGCGATGCGTCCAACGCCGAGCGACCGCCGGAGTTCACCACGCTCAGCCAATACCCCCTAACCGAGAACGATGCCACTGCCACGCGTCAGGTGGCCGATGCTTTCCAGGCCCAGTTTGGCGACAAGGCCTACGAAGCAGCACCCGCCTCGGCCAGTGAAGATTTCAGCGTCTTCGGTCGAACCTGGAATGTGCCCTACGTCTTCTGGTTCATCGGAGGGACCGACCCTGACGTCTATGCACAAGCCAAAGCAGCGAAGCAGATGAATAAGATACCGAGCAATCATTCCCCAAAGTTTGCACCGGTCATTAATCCGACGCTGGAAACTGGCCTGCACGCAATGCTCACCGCCACCTCGGCCTGGCTCTGCACTCCTTCACAGGCATGATGGAACATAACCTGTTCGTATTGGTTGACCTGCTGGGTACCTTCGCATTCGCGGTCAGCGGCGCTCTCGCCGCCGAGCAGAGACGGCTTGACCTGTTTGGCGTGCTGGCCATCAGCCATCTGACCGCTTGTGGCGGTGGAGTGATTCGCGACCTGTGCCTTGGTGCTCTACCGCCGGTCGGCATTTCGGATTGGCGATACCTCGCCACATCGGCGCTCGCGTCAGCGATTGCAATTTGGGCACGCCCAATTATTGACCATCTCAAGCATCCTATCGTTTTTTTTGATTCGCTTGGGCTAGGCTTCTTCGCCGTCATTGGCGCGCACAAGGCGCTCCAGTTCGGCCATGGTGTCGAGGTTGCCATCATTCTCGGTATGCTGACCGCTGTTGGTGGCGGCGTGGCGAGAGATGTGGTGCTCAACCGCGTGCCCATTATCCTCGATAAGGAAATCTACGCCGTTGCAGCGCTGGTCGGGGCAGCCATCCAGGTGCTTGGACAACTCATGGAGTGGAGGCTCGCGGTCACTCCCTGGTTCGGAGCCTTTATTTGTTTCGCCATCCGCGCCCTCGCGCTGCGCTACTCCTGGAGTCTTCCAATGGTCAGGAGAAGTGATGCCGCGCAATGAATGTGCAGCCCATTATTCAGCTTGCGTGTAGCGAGAAGCTGCCCTTCGATTCGCCATTTTCCGTTGCGACTGCTCAAAAGACTGGCCTGTCAGATGCAAGCAAAGCCACGACCATCTGGAACAAGCCGGAGCTGCGTGAACAGCTTCTGACCGGAGTGCGGTGCACCGCTAACGCAGTAGCCGACATGTCTGGCACTCCCAAGCCCGAGGGTACTTGGAAATCTAGTGAAAATGAGGGATGAAGTACAGCGAGTGTTGCGGTCCGCGTCCGTTAGCCGGTGAAGGCCCGACCTATGTCGAGGACTGGTTCGGCAGCTGAGACACTATTGCTTAACCGAAGTGTCGTGCGCCAGGCCAGCGATTAGGTTCTCGATAACAGGTGCCAGTTGGGACGCGGAGAACCCGGCCTTGGCAACCGCGCGTAGCCCTGCAATTGTGGCCACAACCGCGAGCGCACTCTCAGCCGGCTCAATATCCGATTTAAACGTACCGGAAAGTTGCCCCGAAATCACGAGCAATTCAAACGGATTCAGGATTGATTGAAGGCCAGAGCGAACCAACTGTTGTACTCGGGCGTTATGCAAGCCTAGCTCCGAGGACGCATTCATTAGGAGACATCCACCGGCTCCATCATCGTCTTGCGCAATACTGAGCAGCAGCTCGCGAAGCTGCGTAAGCGGCCGGTCGGAATCAGCTGCCTTCCGGATAACTGAGACGCTTGTGTCGGTGGATGTAATGATGGAGTCGACGGCACGCATCAGTGCTTGGTCTCTGTCGGACTCTATTGGTTGTGCTGGCATTTTCCGCTCACCTTATATTCTGGACCAACCATATAAAATTTGATTTTTTTCGCGATGATGCTTGACTGGGCAATGCGACAGCGCGAAAAAAGGCCGAGGGCGGCGCCGCATTCAGTCGGCTGACAAGGCAACGGAAGTTCTCCTCGCCCTTGTCAACGCAGGAAAGGCGACGCCCTTGCGTGACCTGGCGCGCGCCATCGGCATGCCAAATAGTCTCGCGCACCGCTATCTGGCGAGTCTGATGGCGAGCGGCCTGGCGGTTCAGAATGAAATCACCGGTCTTTATGACCTGGGACCTACCGCGGTTCGCATAGGCGCTTCGGCGCTGGCGCGTGTCGATCATCTGCGCCTTGCAAGCGAAGCCATGCCGCAACTGGTAGCCAGTACGGGACTTCCTGCACTGCTCAGCGTCCTGGGGGATCGCGGCCCGACCATCGTTCGTTGGGAGCGCAGTTTTGTTCCGTTTATCACCACGCTGTCGGTTGGCTCGACATTCCAGTTGACCAATTCTGCGACCGGACGAGTATTGCTGGCATTCACACCTGAGCAGGTCAGGAATGATCTGATCGAGCTGGCTGTCTCCCGTAATCTCGAGCAGCCGCCAGCGAAATTGCTCGAGCATCTTGAGAAGATCCGCAAGCGAGGATACGACGAAGCCGAATCGGTCCTGATTCCAGGCCTGTCAGCAATCAGTGCCCCGATACTGGATGTTCAGAACGAGGCGGCTGCCTGTCTGACGTTGATCGGCGCAAGCCCTGATGTGCAGCGTATCAAAGCCAAGGCTATCTCGTGTCTGGTAGAGACAAGTACACGTATCTCGCAAGTTTGTGGGAGCAACTTGTCGTTCGCTTGATAGTTTCAGCCATGGCAGCCTAACCACGAATATCGCATGGACACCTCGGTATCGCGCAATAGGCGATGCCGCTTCCGGCTTGCCTTAACAGGCTGCTGAAATACGTCCCGCGCAACGCGCGGGTTTCCCCGCTCGCGCGACGACGACTCTGTTTTTTCCACATTCTGAAACTCAGGCGTAACTTCGTCGGCTTTTCGACCGCCTGACGCCTGTTTCCCGCCCGCTTTTGTCCCTTTATCGCTGCTGCAGGCGGATTTGTCCCAGCGATCGCATGCGCACGAGGTTGTAAGCGGCCATCGTCAACACAAACATCTGGTCAACTCTCCTCAATCCGCGCACCATCACCTGACGCATGCCACCCACCGTCTTGGCCCAGCCGAAGCCTTGCTCGATCAGCTTTCGCTTTTGCTGAGAGATCGCATAGCCTGCGCTGGCGGCAATCGGATTGGGCACTGCAGAGCGTCGCCCGTTGGTATTTTGCGCCACATGCGGCATGACCCTCGTCCTCAGGCACGCTTCGACGAACTCCGCTGCGTCATAGCCCTTGTCTGCACCGAGCGTGAGCACCGTGCCTGGATCCTCAACGGCCTGCCGAGCATCGTTGATCATGACCTTGGCGGCCTCACGGTCACTATTTCCGCTGACGATGCCCACCAATTACTAATGTGGGTACGAGAAACCTATTTCACTCGGAAATGTTCGACGCTCTGCCCTGCATTCACCGCCCTCTGCAGCCAATCTGGCAGTTCGCCATTACCGTCCCAAACGCGACCATCCGCACTCCGGTAGCGCACCTCCCGCAGTTTGGTAGCATCCTCAAAACACCCAGCACGAATAAGGTCGTCGAAGGAAATGCTGTTTCGGACCATCTGCATTCGGACCCACAAGATCGCGGCTTGCTTGTCCGCTGACTCTCTGCTGCCAGACACAAATAGACGGYCCGCCCCCAGCGGCTCCGAGTTTGTGCCCCGACTTGAACGCCGGACTGTCTCGTTAGGTACTGATTGTATTGCTCTCATGAAATCAAATGACAGCGGATTCTGTCCGCAAGAGAATACTGGTAAGAGTTGTCGCCTGCGGTCCAGAGGAAATTCAAGACAATAGGCCGTACGCAATATGAGGAAAACTTCCAACCGCGAAGCTGTCTTTAAAACTAAAGCTCGCGCTAATGACCACCACGCCCGTCCCGCTGCATAGCCTTGAGAAGAACATGGCCATTAATTGTGATCAGAGCACGATGGCGTCCCGGTGAGACACGCTCCCGGGTTGCAAGTTCCCGTTCGAGCAAGGCATTAAAATCGGCGGGATCAAGTTCGACTGTGTCAATAGCGTTCTTCACCAGCATCAGCGTCGCGAGTTCGTGAGGACTCAGCATCAGTGTCTCCTAGATAAGGGCACTACGTTTGCTGTAACTTGCTTTCTTCAGTGATGACACACACGATGCTGTTACCGGCATGCGGCACTGCAGCGAAGGACTCATTTGGCGGCTATCGCGCCAGACCAGCAGGTTATCACGCCAGCCCTCTTCCGGCGGAAATTAAAGGCATCCGGTATTTCCCTGACTGCACCCTCTGTGACTCGCCACAGTTGAGAACTGCCGGCGTGAGCGGGTCTGGCCACGAAGACTCGATAATAGTTGTTCGCATTTTGAACAAAAGTTCAGGGGGACCATGGCCGGCGGATGCCAGGCGGGGACGCATTGAGTCTTGGGTACCATATGACCACGGCTTGTTATCTCACTCGCGTGGCCCCGAGTGGGGAAGCGGGGCCAGGTACTCGCCAGCACTTCGGCGCACCGGTTGCGCCATACGGCGGGGTCGCGTATGACCGACCAGCAGGTTGACCTGCGCTTTGTGCGCGACAACTTCGGGCATGCCTCCGTCTTCACCACCAACCTCTGCCTACACCGAAGACGATGCGCGGTACGAGGCCATACAGGAACGGCATCGGATCGGGTGGACCTAGACACCGTGCGCCGCTGCGCAGGACCAGACCGATGCCCCGGTCTCGCTCTGGTTCTTTCGTCCGCTCCCCCTTGTACTCAGTCTTCGCAGGCTGTCGCGAAAATACGCCCTCCTCGCAACTTTTGGAGGATTCGCCCGACTGGATTGGCTGCCTCTAGCCCCTTGTCCTTGTTACGAGATGATGAAATTGCTTTCGGTCCGCGGACTACCTGTGGTCATCAGTGTCCTAGTGTTTACCCGATTGTCTTATCAAATGTATGCATCAATAATCCTGCCCTCAGCCCGCACCAAATTGGCGCATCGACGCTCTAGGGCCATGTTGAAGAGCAACAAGATAAGAGGTTCCACATGTTTCGATTCGAGTATGGGACGACCAATGTCTACGCGCTGCTTGGCTTCGCGGACGCCGAGGAAATTCCGTTAAAAGCGGAAATCGTGAAGGAGATGACGGTATGTATGAGAGCCGCAGGCATTACCTTGTCCGACGCCGCAGCCATGCTCGAGACGCTTCAGTCGGATCTCGCCCTGGTTCTCTGCGGTAAGTTTCAAGACATTCGCGCGGATGAGTTGCGCGGTTGGCTCGCGCGCCTTACCTCCAGGTTGTGGTGAGCCCACCCCAAAAGAGAGTTGTCCGGCTAAGCCGGTATCTAGCCATTCGGTGCACCAAACAATAATACGAAACGGAAAAATATCCGCGCCAGCCTAGCGCGGCAGCGCTATTTGCTAGTGCCATGTGCATACGTGGTGGTGGTAGTCGAAAGCCGAACACAGAATCGGCACGATCGGAAGATAGGGGTCATACAAACTTTGACGGAGACAAGCAGGATGACGAAACGAATTGCATTGGTGACTGGCGGTATGGGCGGTTTGGGGGAGGCTCTCAGCCTCAGGCTGCACGACGCCGGCTACGACGTGGTCGTGACTCACACGCCAGGGAACCCGAATGTGCACAACTGGCTAGCCACCATGGAAGCTGCCGGCCGCAATTTCCGCGCGTACGCGCTAGACGTGGCGGACTACGATGCCTGCCAGGCAACGATGGCAAAGATTCTTGCCGAGGTCGGCCAGGTCGACATCCTGGTTAATAACGCCGGCATTACCCGCGACATGGCCTTCAAGAAGATGGACAAGGTCAATTGGGACGCCGTGATTCGCACCAACCTGGATTCGGTGTTCAACGTGACCAAGCCTCTGTGTGAAGGCATGGTGGAGCGGGGATGGGGGCGCATCATCAATATCTCGTCCATCAATGGTTCGAAGGGTGCATTCGGACAAACCAACTATGCGGCCGCGAAGGCGGGCATGCATGGGTTCACAAAGTCGCTCGCGCTAGAGGTGGCTCGCAAGGGGGTGACGGTCAACACGATCTCTCCGGGTTACTTGGCGACCAAGATGGTCACCGGCGTGCCGCAGGAGATCATGGATACAAAGATCCTGCCTCAGATTCCGATGGGGCGCCTTGGCAAGCCGGAGGAAGTGGCAGCCCTCGTTGCCTATCTGTGCTCCGAGGACGCGGGCTACATTACCGGATCCAATATTGCGATCAACGGCGGGCAGCACATGCAATGATCGACGGGGACGGAACATGGTTCGTTAGCGACACCGTGCCCCCTTCTGCGACTCCCTATTGCGGGAGCGCGTAGAGAACTACCTCACACGCGATTCACCATCAGTCCCCCGACCTTTTTAGGTGGAGACGACTGAGCGTCCCAACGCGTGTCGGTAGAGCAATTAATCATTCACCATCGGAGACCAGCGTGATCCTTACTCAGGAACAAATTTTGGCGGTGCATCAATCCAATCTCGAATCCCGGTATAGACTGACATCCAAGGCGATCGAAGGCTTTGAGAAGTTCCTTGAGTTGAATATGCGGGTCGCGAAGACGGCTCTGACGGAAAATCTGGACGGCGCCAAGCGCGCGCTCTCTGCCAAAGAGCCGCGGGATCTGCTTGAGGTCCACGCGTCGCTGGTACAGCCGGCCGGCGAGAAGGCTATGGCTTACGCCCGCCACCTCTATGAGATCACATCGGAAACCCAGAAAGAGCTCGCCAAAGTGGCAATCGCTATGCTGACTGAGGGCTCACAGAAGCTGCGAGAGACTGTCGACAACTTCGCCAAGAATGCGCCGGCCGGCACGGAATCGGCCATGGCGATCGTGATGTCGGCTATTATTGCCGCCGACAATGCCTACGAGTCTTTGGAGAAGGCCGCGGCGCAAGCCGTGGAAATTGCTGAATCCAATACCCAGGCCGCCGCAACCGTGGCAACGAATGCCGCAGAGCAAGTCTGCGTGACGGATCGTGCCGCCTCGAAGAAGACTTCGACTTCCGCCTGATCCTGTTGCTGCGATCCTCTGAGGCCCAGCCTGCCTCGGTCGGGCCGACTTCTTCTTGCCGGGCGCGTGAAACCGGCGCAGCAGTGGGGGGGCTATGAGCCTTGACAGTCGGCAGGTGACGCCGATCACGCCGTCTGGCCAGCCGCGCCAAGGCCGGCAATGGGAAGCGGCTCGCCACCGGCTTATCCGATGCGTCAGCGCACGGCCCTCCCCGATTCATAGTTGAACTCGAAGAGGCAGCTCATGCATGCAGTTGAAGGGACGAATGCCCCGTGTGTGGCTACATTTCATCGACTTGCGCCACTGCTGCCCCAAGGATGCCGTGCCGGGCGAGCGCCGCGCTGACGAATCCGCTATCGATCATGTCCTTGACGAAGGCCGCGAGCTATTCAAATGCGATCGGACCAACACGATCAGGTAGGCCCATCGCCTGCCGGATGACCATGAACCGTCCAGGCAGCAAGCGCAGGCCGGCCACGCGTCCCGCATCCGCCTCGAGTTTCTGCCTTACGCCCGCAGCCACCTCCGCTCCTTCCGCGATAAAGGTGTCCACGACAGCGGTCGAGGTCGAGGTCGGCGCGCGGACGACCTCTTGCATGCTGCAGTTAGCGAATCAGGAACAGATCATAGGCACTCCCTTTGCCAACCACGACGTGATGCTCAACCTGGTCAACCTGGCCGTTTTCCATGAGCAGGGAATCCTCACGCACCAGATAGCTGCCTTCGATCAGCACATAAGGCATCGATAAATGGATCCCTTGGCCGCGCAGCGGGTCGATGGCAAAGAAGCCGAAGTCGGCCCATTCCGAGCGCACCGCCTCTACCAACTTGCCGGCCGCATCGAACACCACCAGTTCGAGCGGCAGCCCGAGCCGCTGCGCGAGCTCCGTGGCCAGGTCCACGGAGACGCCGTTCGGAGCGCCGCCGCCGGGATCGCGCATAGCAAGGATGCCCCGAATAGCGGCCGGATGCCCGTTCCTCGGCCATAGCAAAATTTTTGCGGATAACGGAGCAACGGCTGCGACAATCGTCGGCGTCCGAGTTTAGTCAGCAAGTGCAAACAGAGCCTTGCTCGTAGCGAGCAACGCATCGTCTCAATATCGCATGGCGCCAAGCTTGCGCGATCCCGGGTGCAGGCTTCAGTCAAGCGATCCGGATCGAGAAAACGGTCCGTCCTCTACTGTCGGCCGGCGTGGATTGCGATGCGGCGTCCGCCAGCGACGACATCAGAAGCTCCAGAAGAGAAAGTGTCGATGCCGTCGCTCATGGACCGCGCGAGGAGGCCGGGTCTCGGGGCCGAGCTGCGCATCTGGATCGATAACTCTCGCGCGCAGCGCCATGTCGTAGAACGCGCCCACCATCGGCAGGGCGCTGTGCGCGCCCTCGCCCCAATAGTTGCCGAGCGTCACACGTCCATCGTCAAAACCCACCCATGCGCCCGCGACCAGTTGCGGATGCATCAGGATGAACCAGCTATCCGTGTTTTCCTGCGTCGTTCCCGTCTTGCCGGCCACGTCGGCGCGAATCCCGAAGCGCGTCCGGATGCCCGCGCCGGTGCCCCGGCTAACGACGTCGCGCATCACGTCGACGAGCGTTTGCGCTGCGTTGGCGGGCAGCGCCTGTTCCGGCGATGCGCTCGCGAATTCGGCGAGCACCTTGCGGTCGTGATCCTCGATGCGCGTGACCATGCGCGGTTCGATATAGGCGCCACGGTTCGCGATCGTACTGTACGCCGATACCATTTCCTTGAGCGTGACGGGGCTCGTGCCGAGCGCAAGCGAAGGCACCGCTTCGAGCGGACTCACTCGCACACCCATCGCGTGCGCGAGCCGTGCGACCTTCTCGGGGCGTTCCTTTTGCATGAGCTGAGCGGTGACGCGGTTGCGCGAATACACTAGCGCGTCGCGCAGCGTCATCGGTCGTCCGGTGGGCGGCTCCGCGTCGGTAGGCCGCCAGATCGCATGCCCTGTCAGCGGAATGGCGACGTTCCGGTCTACTATCGTATCGCTTGGCCGCGCGCCATCCGCGAAGGCCGCGCCGTAGACGAACGGTTTGAACGTCGAACCCGGCTGACGTCGGGCCTGCTGCACGTGATCGAAAGGTTCGTCCCTGAAGTTGCGGCTGCCAACCCATGCCTTGATATCCCCGTTGCGTGGATCGATCGCGACAAAACCCGCTTGGATTTGCGTCTTGCTCTGGCAGAGCGCACGGACGAACGTGGGGTTCGTAGCGAGCTTCCTGAGAGTGACCTGATCCGATTGACCAGCATCGCGTGCAGCGCGATAGTCGGGCGTCTGCCGGATGAATGTCTGGAACAGGTCATTGCCCGGCCAGCAACCCGTGCGTTCGTTCCATGCGCCGTTCGCGATCCATTGCAACTGGTTCGCCTGCCAGTCCATCGCCTGCGTCGCCATTGCCTGCAGCCGCGAATCGATGGTCGTGCGCACGACCAGCCCGTCGGCATAGATGTTGTAGCCGTTGCGATCGGCCCATGCGATCAGCCACTTGCGCAATTGCGCCGAAAAATGCGGCGCGGCGCCGGGTGGCGCGGTCTGCAACTCGAAATTGACGTTGAGCGGCTGTCGCTTCAGCCAGGTGTAGGAATCGGGCTTGAGCTTCCCGTACTTGTTCATCTGCCCGAGCACTGTGTTTCGTCGCTGCAACGCGCGCTCGGGATTGAGCACAGGATTGTAGGCGCTGTTGGCCTTCAGCATGCCGACGAGCGTCGCGCTTTCAAGTATGTCTAGCTGATCGGCAGATTTGCCGAAGTAGGTGCGTGCGGCCATTTCCACGCCGTAGGCGTTGTACAGAAACGGCACCGTGTTCAGGTACGTCTCGAGGATCTGATCCTTGCTGTACACGGCTTCGATTTTGAACGCCGTAATCGCTTCCCTTAGCTTGCGCGTGAGGGTCGGCGCGCGGCCGATTTCGTCGGGATACAGGTTGCGCGCGAGCTGCTGAGTGATCGTCGAGCCACCTTGCCGGTCGCCGGAGACCGTATGCAGCGCGGCCGACGCGATGCGCTTCCAGTCGATGCCGTGATGCTCATAGAAGCGGCGGTCTTCGGTCGCGATCAATGCATCCACCATGTATGGCGAGATCTGCCTGAGCGACACCCATGCACGATTGAGCGGTTTGAACTCATCGAGCAGTTTGCCATCGGCCGACACGATCAACGCTGGCCGATCAACGCGAGCTTTGCGGATGTCGCCGATGCCCGGCGTAAGCGGCACGAGCGCAAGCACGTACAGCAGGCAGAGTGCCGGCAATGCGACGAGTGTCAGCGCGATGCCGCGTCGCGTCGGGTGGCGAAGGCGGCTCAGCGCGCCGTTGAAAACGAGTCGGGTCATCGTGCTACCGGCGGCGGCCAGCGGTTGGACGCGGGCGAGCCACCGTGCGCAATGCTCACAAAACAACGATGCATATCGGCGATTCACGGTGGCGGGGCGCTTGCGGAAAGAGCGGGATCGTACCAAAGCGGAAGGACGCTTCTGTTGTCAAAGCAGGGCTGCGGCGCACGGCATTTACAGAAAATTGCATTTGTTTCGTATGGGCAACGTTCGCTATGGCCGATGAAGAGACGATCACCAACCCCGCCTTGTATGGCCGCTCATGAGCACCCACCCGACTTTTCTGAGGCAGAGTCCGGATGCCCGCTCGTCGGGCTTCACGAGCATCCCGCGGGAAGAGCAGCCCAAACCGAAGCGACTTACGACTTGATTTCAATGCCGGGTCAGCAATACTGCTGACCCGGACTATGCTTCCGCACTAGAGCAATTGCTGCGTGCCCGCGACGGGCCACAACCAGTTCCGCTTGGCCACCCCTGTAGGGCGCAATCGGTGACGCCGTCCATCCTATCCTCTGTGCTGCAGGCTTCAATCTCCATTGGCTACTCCGGGCCATTGCTCGCCTGGGCATCCACAGGTCATTTTTTTGTCTTGACTCTGCTCACAGGCATGGCTCGATCCGCCAGGGATGCAGCCAGTCGACTTGGTCCGCGTGCCGCAGTCAATTGATGGGGCGGCTAGAATCATCCAACTTTCAGCCACGCTGAGCTCTCGGACTGAATTTTTCAGGTCCGACGAGGCAGGTATGACCGCCAACAACTCATCCAAGGCAATCATGGCTGCAGTCAAGAATGTGTCGGATCCGGGCCAACGCAAGGAGCCCGTAGGGCGACTGAAGAGGCGCCCGGTTCGGCGACGCTAGAGTCAGCCTCCGGCACCGATTCAGAGGTCGTTTCCCGCGCTCGACGCAGGCAATTTTCCAACGCCGACAAGCGTCGCATACGGAAGCGGCTGACCGCTGCACCAAGCCCGGAGAGATCGGCGCGCTGATGCGCCGTGAAGGCGTGTACTCGTCGTCCTTGAGCACATGGCGGCGCCAGCGCGAGGCTGCCGAACTGGCTGCCCTTGCCCCACAAAAGCGAGGACCCAAATTCGACGAGAATCGGGCCGAGGCGCGACACATCGCGCAGCTCGTCATTGTCAATGCGGATTTGGATTTCCCCCGCTAGGATCAGCTCCATGGCTCCAAAAGGATGGGCGTGCTCTTCCGGTGCGCCGGGTTCGCGCGTCACTGTGACAAGGTCGGAAGTGTCCTCTTGGGCAAGAGCCCTGGCAAATGCTTCGCGTTGCATGCTAATGCCCCCGATCGACAGCGCTTAACGCTACTTCGCTTGCCATTCGGTGCGTGCCAGCTTCCGTGAATACTACCCCCTGTTGGTCAGCGCTGTGCTGCGCGCACGAAGTCTTCGAGGGTGATTGCCTGCGGTCACGCACGGTCGCTCAAATATCACGCGGCGACGAACCGGACCGGCCGAGAAACCGTTGGTCGAGTGAGCCAAGCAGGCGGCAGTCCCCCGCCATTACGGCCGCTGATCCGCGCTCTCGCACGGACGCCAGAACGTCGGCTCAAGCCTGACCGGACACTCGGCGGGCAGAGCCCGGCGCCCGCTCATGGGCCGATCCGGCATGCGTGTCCTGCAAGCCGTCAAGCGCCTGCCGGTTGAAAATCAGCCCAGAGCGCCAACGGTGATGCCAACTCTATCAATTTGGTCAAAGAGCCGCCCTGTGCGTAGCCTTCGCAGGCAACGTGTTGAGCCGCGTCCCGGTACCAGCAAGGCATGGTCAGCCACATCAGGAGCCATCAACGCAGTCGTAACAGAGATGGTCCCGCTTTGAAGCCGTTAAATGGCCTGGGATGCCGCCCTGCATCGGAGTATCGTCTCGGTATCAAAGAGACGGAGAGCCGACATGCGATGCACGATCGTTCTGGAGTTCGATGATGGCAGTGGCACGGTGGCAAAACGGGTTGAGGTGATGCAGTTTCACCGCGTCGACCACAGCCAAGCCTCCGGCGACGTCGTTTGTCTCTGCGGAAGGTACGTCGCTAGTCAATTGCGTCCAGCAAGAGTTCGTCGTAGAACAGCTCGATCGCTACTGCGCGGCGCAGCGAACTTGTGAGGTCTGCGGCGCGCTCCGTCGCATGCACGACGGGCATTGCTCCGAACTGAAGACCACGCTCGGCAAGGTCTTCTACTGCCGCGACCGATGGAAAGTATGTAAGTGTGGTGCTGACGGATCGAGGTACGTGTCGCCGCTTAAGAATTACCTTAAGGAAGCGAGCACAGGCGAGCTGCGATGGCTGCATGCCGAACTCGGCGCCACTATGCCCTACCGGCAGGGCAAGCAGGCCATGGACCTCTTGTTGCCAACTTCCGGACGCGACAGTCACGTGACCATCCGCAATCACACAATGGCCGTGGGCAAATCCCTCCAACACGCACAGCCCGTGCGGCGGTGGTGCGAGGAGATAACGCCAATCGCCGAGCTGGGCGTTGATGTCGGCTATGTGAGGCAGGCGCGAAGCAATGGCAAGGGAGCCGGCAAGGACAATCGCGCGGGGGCAAGCCGAAGCTCATCGTCGATAGCGGTCGTCGTTGCGGCATTAGGCCAGACTGGCAGACAACCACGGGTCTGGGCTTCCGCCACGCCGCGCACCAAGCGATTGCAGGAAGAAATGACCAAATTCCTGGAGGACAGTGGATACGATGATCCCAATGACGTCTGTGTCGTGACCGATGGCGCCCTGGATCTTGCCGGGGTTGCTGACGACCTTCCGTTCGATACCGAATGGGTTCTCGACCGGGCGCACATCGGTCGAATGCTGCGATACGCCGATCAAGCTATTACGCCTTTGGCGTATGGGCGCCTTACGGCCAACGGGTCAGCATTCGAGTTGTGGGATCTGTTTGTTCGCCTTCGCAGCTTCGTGTGGACCGGGCAAACGGTGCGTTGGCAGAAGCTCGGTAAGGAACTGTGTCGTCTGCTTGATCTGCGCGAAAGACTTGACCCGAACTCAAGCCGCAAAGCCAAACAGGCGCACTGCAAGCTCATAGATTTGATCAGTTACCTCAATAGCCATCTTGAGTCGCTGATCGACTATCGCACCCGGCAGCGTGTCGGCCTACGAATCGCGACCGGCTTCGTCGAGTCATCTATCAATCGAATCGTTGGCCGTCGGATGTGTAAAAGCCAACATATGCGTTGGAGTCGTGCGGGAGCACACAGTGTCGTGCAAGTGCGCGTCGCCCTCTTGAACCAGGA
>NZ_JBFTSG010000017.1:0-135907 GCF_056399885.1 Cupriavidus sp. 01L45
CGTTACCGGTGCACCACCGCCCGATCTATCGTGATGATGGACGGCGCTGCCGCGCCGGGTGGCAGGCCGCTGGCATCGAGCGGTAGACACGCCGCCGGCACGCGTGTCTTGGAGCTGGCCAGCAGCTCGCCGACCGCCGCGCGAATAGCGCCTCCACCGGGCCGCCACCGCCGCACCGCCAGGCGCTCACGCTACAGGCCACCACGGCACGCATGAGCGGGACGCAGTCCGGTCACCACCTGGTCGGCAGCGAGCGGCGAGCCTGCGGCTCGCTGTAGGTCCTGCCGGCGCATCACCGTTGGGAGGGAGTTCCAAAGGCAGAGGGCGACGAGCATCAAGCCGCTGGCAAGACCCCGCTCAATAGGGAATATCGAAGCCCTCGCGCCAGTCATCCAGACGGATCGACTCCGACTGCTCGATAAGGTGGACGGCGCTGCCGCGCCGGGTGGCAGGCCGCCGCCGCACCGTCAGGCGCTCACGCTGCAGGCCATCACCGCTCGCCTGAGCGGGACGTAGGGCGTCACCACCTGGTCGGCATCGAGCGGCAAGCCTGTCGCCCGCTGCGGGCCTGCTGGCGGAGCACCACCCGATCTAGTTCGATCTTGCATAGTGGGACCCAAAGGGGCGCCGCACCTTGCAGCGCTCCGCGCTGTGAAGCGCCAGATGGTTAGGATTCCCTCTTCAGACAGGCTCTATGAAAGAGCCTACCAAACTCTGTGAGCTCCACAAACCAGTAGCGATGCCCTTCTAGCGAATCGTGCTCAAAGTTGTCGTACCTATTCGTGTAGCGCACTAGCCCGAGCGAAACTAGGTGTTCAAGATACGTCGTAAAGAGCGTTGGCTGAGCGAGTGCCTCAGGCTGCAACCAACACCCATTGAGAAACAATTGATCAGCACCGCTTAGCTGAGAAACAGATACGACCCGCACTCTCTCGACGGCATCAAGCAGCTTGGATGGCGAGGCATTTACGAGGATGTACGCGCTCGGATTCCTGACCGCAAGCTGCTCGATGAATGCGGCCTCATCCGGAGCAAGTTGACCAATCAAATGGACGAATGCCGGGTGCGCTTCACCGACACGCTCTCGGTCCATCGCACGAGCAAGCAACTCAACATACATCTCGGTAAGAACGCTCCCCTCGTCTTGATAGCGGAGCTTCTCAGCAATTGGCAAGACTAGCGACTCAACCGGTGCAATTCGACTCTCGGCAGGCACCTTGCGAATAGCCGCATTGATATAGCTGGCAACACGATCCTGAAATGCGGCGGTGAATTGCAACGGGAAAAGCGCGAGACGTATCGTTTTAACGGCGTCCACTCCCATCTTCCCCACCTCACGTAAAGCCCCACCAACCGCGTCGCTATAAACCTCTTTTGCAACCTCCGCCGGCACTGCTTTCAAGACACTAACAGGGTCTACCATTGCCCTCTCCTCTTCGGGACCGTGAGGCGAAGGATATCAAGGCTGTACGACACCTCTCCGCCAATATCGAAGATCATACTTCAATGAAGAACAGGCCAGTTCGCCCTTAGGATGAAGGTCACACATCCAGCTCGAATAGCCCCGAGGAAATGCAATACACGCGCGTTCGCCCCACACCGGGTATTCGCATCAGCTTGTCTGGCCGCCCGCTCTTCTCTTCGTGCTGCAGCACATCCATGGCGATCAACAGAGCAGCCACTGCCTTCGGGTCATAGCCCTTGCACACCTCCCTGCGCCACACCTCAGGTTGGATGAAGTACTCGCACGCGGAGGCCTCCTCCGCCTCATGGCTCATCTTGTCGCCAAACTCGCGCAGGTAGTCAGTATTGGTGTTGATCGGCGTTCCGTTGCCCGTTACCAGCCGCTTGTAACCCGCTCGACTCATCGTATTTGGCTTGTGATCATCCGCCGCACGATTCACCCAGGTGAAACGCGCATCGCCGTGCAGCTCCAGGAAGCTGCGCACCTGCCGGAGCATTGATTTGTGCTCGCCGCTGCCGGCCCCGCCCCGCTCAGAAAGCCACGCCTCAAAGCAGGCGCGGGCGGCATCAAGCGCCCCGCCCTCCGGCCAACCGGTCAATCCTGCTGACGAGGCGCACTCCCCCGCCATGCCCACCAGGGCGAAGCGGGAAGCAACACGGAATACTTGCCCATGCGCGCGGTCAGGCACCCACTCATTGACCAGATCATTGACGCCCTGCCGGAGATCCTCTGCCAACGTATCCTGGTTCTCCACAGCCCATTCAATAAAGCTCATACCGGCAACGCCGTAATAACTTCGCGTTGCCTCCTGCAGGTGGTCGGACAACGATTTTCCCGATGCAAACCCGCACAGGTGATCAAAGACGCCAAGTTTCTTACCAGCGTCAGCCGGGATATTTGCAAGGCGAATCTCCTGCCCTGATTTCGCAGTCTTTCCCGCTTCTGCCATGTGATCAGATAGCTTGATCTCGCCATCGGACAAGAAAAGCAGCCGCCACGTGAGCGCCGGCCGCGCCGTGGCAGTGCGAGTGGCGCGACCCTTGCCGGCCTCGTTGGCCAGCATGTAGACGGTATCCCCTATGATTTTCGGATCGACCTGCCCAATCTCATCCAGAATCAGCAGCGCATCCGAATGCTGCGCAGCGGTCAGTTCTAAGGCGTTGTCAGTCGCACGCCAGCTCCGCGCATAGTCACGCCCTCCAAACACTGAGGCCGCGACGCGTAAACCCGTTGTCTTGCCGCTGGAGCTATCCCCTACCAGGTGAAAGCCGCCCGACTGCAAGCCGGCATGATGCAGGAGTGGTGCTGCAAACGCCGCAGAGGCGCAGAAGGTTAGCCGCGTGTTTCCGACGCACGCCGCCGCAACCTGCGTTTTCCACTCATCGAGCGTGCCACGTTGCTTGAACTGCGACACGACACCAGCTGCAGATTGGAATATCACCCGCTCGCCTTCTTGCTCACCAATAGTGCGATCTGGCAAGACGAATGCACCGCCGTGCCAGCCAATGCGATCCGTACACCGTGCACGTGCCTCCGTTTCCGCCGTTTGAATGTAGGTTGTCAGATAGTTCTTAGCCTTCGAGCCTGGTGCAATTTTGACGCCCATGGAAAGCAGCGTCGCCCGGTATTCCGTCCCATCGCCCGCCAACATACGCGCCGGCATTGCCCATTGCTTTGGGCGGCCATCTGCATCTTTGGCCACCAGGAGAAAACCCCACTCTCCATTGTGTTCGTCGCGGGTCTTGGCTTCGACATCGAGACACGAACAGACCCAGTACGGCGGCAACGGGTCGCCCTGGTCGCTAAAGCCGTGATGCCAAACCCCTTTCTCGTCCGCATCGAACCATCCGCGGCCAGCCGACCGGGCCGATTTAGCGGCCTTAGGCGCTTTCGCTTTGGTGGCGGCCACCTCACCCCCGCCCTGCACCTTTGCGTCGCGCGTAGCGGCTGCCTGCTGGCTCGCCGCAGCCTTATCACTGCAGCCCGCTGCGGCCACCTCCGAAAGCTGTGACCGCATAGCTGTCTCAAGCTGCTGGCGCACCTGATCAGTTCCAGAAGCGCGGGCCAGGTCGTTAAAGTCGCTGCCATCGTCTGGCAAGCCTGCCGGCGCCACCATCTGACCACGTGCCCGCCGCGCGGCGTCCTTGGCCGCCAGCAGCCCCGGATTCTTGCCCGTCTCAGCTTCGGTGGCCCGGTCATCATCGGCGCAGATAAGCAACTGCACATCCGGGAAGAGCCGCCGCATGGTTTCTGCCACGTGCCGCAGATTCGACGCATTGAAGGCGACCACCACCGGCAAGCCGCACACCTGGTGCAACGTCGCTGCCGTAGCATATCCCTCGGCCACCAGCAGCCATCCGGTCGCATCCGGCGTGCCAATCACGTGATAGCAGCCTGACACGCGGCCACCCTTCAAAAAGATCTTGTCATTCCCGCCGCTCAGCGGTTTGCCGTAGATCCGCTGCAGATTCCACAACTGGCCAGCAGCATCACGCACCGGCACCAGGATGCAGCCTTTGGCGAAGCGCAGGCCGTGGGCCTCCACGCCCTTGCGCTTGAGATAGGGCGAACTGCCCGACTCGGCCGCCGCCTCCCACAACTCCGCAGCCTTGGCAGCAGCCTGGCGCTGCTCGCCCTCCTGCTTTGCCTTGTCACTCAGCTCACGCTGTTTGCGCTCGGCATCGCGGCGCGCCGTCTCTTCTTTCGACAAGGCCGGCGCCGGGCCAAACCGCTTAGGATCGAAGCCCAATGCCATGGCGTCGCGCAGCAGCGTGCCAATGCCCACGCCACCCGAAGCCTTGCAGCTCTTCCAGGTAGCCTTAGCTGCGGCAGCATCGTAGTTCGCCGCGGATTCGCTCCACTCGTTGAATAGAGGCCAGCCATCGTCGCCGTACTCGTTTTTGAGGGCCATGCCCATGCGAACCCAGCGCTCCCGGTCATCAGCGGGGATATGGGTCAGGGCGGCGCGAATCTTGTCTGGTGTGTGTTCGTATTGCATCAGGCTTCGCCCCCTCCCTGAGGATTCACCCATTCGTCAATTCGTAGGGGCGAGTTCGCCCCGCCGACCCCGCAGCGGGCCAGCATGTAAAGTTCATTCACGGTGTTTTGTTCCTAGTGCAGGTGCGCAGCAGTGCCCGGGCCGGAGCTCATCCGGCCACCAAACCCCGCGAGCAAGTACTGCTGCAACCGACCCAGCAGCCCCGATACGAAAGCGTCGCCGGCCGCCACTAACTCGGCTGCGGGTACCGCTTGCCCTGCCTCTGCCCCCGCTCGCTGCAATGAAGCTCGAAAGCTCATTGCGCAACCCGGTACGAAAACGTGCAGCGGGATTTCACCAAGTTGCTGCAAGCAGCCATCCGCAGTCTCAATGCCCAGGTCGACGGCCCATTGATACTGAAGGCCAACAAAGGCGTCACGTGCCGGCGCGTGCGCAATGGCAGGAATCACGGCAGTCTTGGTACGGTTCATTGCGCTCATTGCCAGCTCCCCATAAAGCCATTCCAGATTTGGCGATCATTGCCAACCAGGCGAACTTTGCCGCTCTCCACCGCAGCCACCAGGCGCTCAATACCTACCACGTGCGCGGCACGGGCGAGCAACGCTGGCAGGCTAACAAAGGAAACCTGACCGGCCTCGCCGTGCAGCTCAGCGAGCAAGAGCGGATCGGAGCTTTCATCAACCGCAAAGCCGACGCTAACTAGCGCAGCCCGCACCTGGCCGAACGGGTTCTGCATGGTAACGAGGGCGTCGGCAGCGGCGACGCTCGGAACGGGTTTGATAGTGCTATGCATGGCGCACCTCCGCTTGCAGGGCACGCACGCGGTCAGCGATGGACACAAGGGCAGCGCCGGCGACATCGAGCGATTCGCGGTCAGTAGGCGCGGAAACGGCATCACGCAACGCGGCGCGGACGATAGCGAGGATTTCGGGAAGGGGGGATTGCCCGGTATGGGCGAGCGAAGACTGGCGCATAGTGCGGCCTCCTATGGTGGTGGAGGCCCGCCGCTCATTCTCACATGAGTGGTGGCAGGCCTGACAGCGAGGGTGAGAATCCGGCCCATAGGAAACCGGCCAGCCTTGCGGCTGCCCCGCCCGGCCCGCCATAGAAGTAAGCGCGCAGGAGCAGACAGACGAAAAAAAGCCGCCAAAAGTAGGCGGTCGTCCGCCTATGGAACTCGGGTTCTCACGCCCGGCCGCTGTGGTTGCAGCGACGGGCACAGTATAGCGCGAGCTGGCCATCGTGGCGAAGGCCCACGCCGGCGAGGCCTGCGAGGCCAGCACCAGGGCAAGGGGCTCTGGGCCGCAGCGGGCGAGCGTCAGGGCGGCTGACATGGCCACAAGGCGCAAGTGGCTAGCGAAAGCGCTCACAACAGCTCCCCCTGCATGGCCAGCGCGGATTTGCCCGCCAGGCAGGCGCCGCGACAGCAATAGTTGCCTTGCGGCGTGACGCAGGCCGGCGCCAAGAGGCCGGGCTCCTCCGTCGCATGGATGCGCAATCGGCCCACCAGCCACGCACGCGATGCGCCGGATTGCCGGCACAGCATCAACATTTTGCGAATACGCAGTTGATCGAGTGGGCGCCGCAGCGCTTCCGGCAAGATTCGCGTGCCCAGTGCGCCAGGTGCATCCGCCACAGCCACCTCAACCAATGCCTCCACGATGGCAAACAGCTGACAGCCACCCGTCAGCAGTGGTGCAGAGTCGGCCGCGGCGCCAGATTTTCCAAGATTTACGTTACGCGGCATGGCGTTCACGCTCCCTCTCGCTGGCAGCCCACCTGATCGCCGAAGGGAACCAGGCGCGTCATGCTGCACCACATTTAGAGCGCGAGGCAGCCCAGGCCAATACCTCCGACGAGTACCAGGCGCGGGAACGCTCGGACAGGTGCACGGGCAACGGCGCATCGCCGGCCGCCATCATGCGGTACCACTGCGACTTGCTAATGCTGGTGTACTCCAGCACGCGCGGCAGCCGCCACAGCGGACCGCTACGCAATGCAGCCGCCTCGGCCGGGCTTCCGGTGGGTTCAGTGCGCACGTATTCGGCCGGCGCTGGCACTGCCGCGTGATGAATTGACAGGCCCGCGCGTTGTCGGGTTTGTCGCTCTCTTTCGTTCATATCTGGCCTCGTAATACCCGCTGGTGCGGGATGGGACCCGCCGAAGCGGTACGAATCCAGTGTGAGGCTCGCCAATGCGTCAAGAAAGACGCCTAAGCCGGCAGACGAGGGAGCGAGCTTGTTGACGGTGCGTCCAGCTTGCTCGATAGCCGTTGAGCTAGCTGACCGGGTATTGACAAAGCCAAGCGCCGAGGCTGGCTGCGAGATGCCGGGACCGGGGGCGGGTGTCGTTTAGGGGTCCCTTTGGGCGTGCCGAGCGGCTGGCCTGAACAGTCCATTGCGAGGCCTCTGGTACATTGTCAAGCCTCCGGAATGCCTCTCCCCTTGGCCCAACCGGCAATCCAAGTCTCAATGGTCCCCACACTCTTAATGTGTTCGCATTTGGAGTGCATATCCCGGGAAAATTCCGCTCCAGACGGATATCTCCGCTTCCCGCTTCGCCAGTCTTGCCAGCAATCGTAGACAAAAAGCTTGTCCTTTAGACTATCCCGATGCCGAGCCTTGCCGCCGGCCGTGGCAACCTCACGAAGCGTAACCATCCGATTCTCATAAGGGCGGAGGGCCATGCACGCGGAGTTATAGTTTTCTGTGGCCTCCATCGCTAGTCGGACGGCGCCCTGCGCATTTCCCCGCTGCAGCATAAGTATCGCGTCGTCAATAGACACGAGGCTAGCCACGCAATACATGCGGCACAAGAAGAGTCGCGCGTCGGGGATGGCTGCTTTCAGTCGCTGCGCTTCGACACGCCACCGCTCGTCGGTTACTCCTAGCGCCTGCCCAAACGCTAACGCGGCGGAACCCAGCGAGTAATCCCTATCTCGAAGCCCCCCCTGAACGATGGACGAAGCAGCTTGTTCTGCGAAACAGTGGTCCTGCGTGACCATGCGAGCAAATTCGTCACGCCACCACGTCATTTCGCAGACGGCTCGATTCAGACCAGCATCATCGAGCGAGATGCCACAGTCGTTTTCCAATAGGTCATACGCGGCATGAGCAAGAATAAAAAGGCCGTGAGCAGCTTGCCCGGTAAAGCTCTGCGTAGCGCCGCCAGGCCGGCAGCGTCCCATCGGCGCGGCGCCACGGACGAGCAATTTCGTGCCCCATGCGTCGAGCCACTCTAGCCACTCTGTAGAGCCGTCGTCATCCAACTCGAACAGTGATCGCTCAAAACTGACACGCAATGAGCGCCAATATCGCAGCCTAGCCACGTGCCTTCCCTCCGCTTCGGAGCGCAGATGGGACCGACAGTCTTTCGACCAGACGGCTACCTTGCGCATTCCTTCCAATGCCCTTCAGGGGATGCGAGGCCAGCTGGTGAAGGAATCCGGCTTTCGGGTGGCCGCCCTAGGCCTCGCAGTGTGCGATTCTATCGTCGCCAGTGTGCGCAATCAAAGCTATTGGTGCACAAGGAATGGTGGTGCAACTCCACCCACACTACCGGCGTTTCGAAACATCCATAACGTAACGTAACGTAACGAAACATAACGCCATAACGCAATGGCTTGATGGCTTATCTCGCCCCCGCCAAATCAACTGCAAGGAGCAAGCCTTGGATCCTCACTACCCAATCAATATCCGTTACCCGGAGCGAACGCCTCTAGATCGAGGCGCGGTGTTTGTCAGGCTAAGTACGCTGGAAGAACTCGGCACTTTCTGGCGCGAAAATCGTGCCAATCTGCCGTTTGCCGCCCAGGAAAGCACCGTGGGAGGGAACGTGTTCCTCGACGACCGCGCGTGGATCTTCGCGCCCACCAAGGTCGCCTTGGTCCAGACGGTATTGCGTTGGGATGCGTTCGGCCTTGGCGTTGCCTATGACCCGCCCGGTGTCATCTATGGGTGCCCTTATGACGGCAGTTGGGCGCTCACGGGCTCTCTACCTGGCACCTCACCGCTGATGGAGTGGCTATCCCCTCGCCGAAATGTCCCGGATGATCCCGCGCTGACGCCCGAACAGGTGACTGCCCAGTTCCAGGAATTGATCTTTGACGAACTGCGCGACGAATCGGGCGGACTGCGTTTCTATGAACCCGAGGCGTTCGAGGCCATGCTGGTTTGCGCGCACGAGGAACGCGTTGCCCGCCGCTCAACATATGGCGACGACTAGGCAAGCTCGACAAGGACCGGGCGGGTTCCATTGGGGCATAGACCGGGTCTGGCAAACAGCACATTGCCGATGTTATCCACAAAAATCCATCCACGAATGCATTACTCGGTACTTTTACGGCCTCCATCTATGGCTTACCGTCCGAGGATGCCCCAATTGCCCGGTCTTTGCCCCAATACGCCCATGTCGAACCCCCCAAGCCTAGACAGCCGATCTGACGTGCCACCCCATTCTGGAGATCTCGCCATGTCCAACTCAGGAACTCAAGTGAAGGCAATCCGCCGACCCTTCGACATCACCTATCCAGAACACACACCGCTGCAGAATGGCGCGCTCTTTGTCGTACTTCCCACCCTGCACGAGCAGGAGGAATTCTGGCGCAGCCATGGCGCGCAGTTGCCGTACGCCGTGGAAGAAGGATGGACGTGCGATACCTATCTGGGCGATGACGGCTGGCTATTCGCGCCGACCAAAGCCTCCCTGGTCAAGGCCGTCCTACGATGGGATGCACTAGGAATCGGCGTGGCATACGTGCCGGCTGGGGTAGACGAGTTTGGGCGGCCCTATGCCGCAGGCTGGACCCTGACCAATTTGCTTCCGAGCATGGATCTGGATGAACTGCTCTCGCCCGACGCCGCCATTCCAGACGACCCCAGCATGACCCCAGATGAAGTTGCGAGCGTCTTCCAGGACTTGGTCTTCGCCGGTGGACTCGATGGCTTAAGCCCGCTGTGGTTCCACGACGCGGCCGCCTTTGAGGCACAGCTCGCCCGGCGAAAGGAAGAGCGGTGGGATGACCAATAGCGAAGCGTAGAAGCGGCGGGACTGGAACAAGCGCAGGCGCCGGCCCTAGGGCGTGCTCTGCCGGGCTGGTTGACATAACAGTGATTGGCGCCAGGCCGGCCCGACCACGACACCGCTCATGCTGACCCATTGCCAATCTTTTGAGGGCGATATCGCATGGGCACCCGAGCCGTGGGGCGGCCACGGGGGGGGGGTTTTCCTCGCGCTACATCCCGGACCATCCCGCCTAGCACCAGCAAGGGGGCAAGTACGGCTCCGCCTGCCGCGCGTAGCACGGGCGCACGCGAAACGCAAATATCACGGCGCCAAGCGGGTTTGCGGGCAGAAACGGCCCGCCAAGCCTGATGCCACCGTGCTCTATTTGGAACTGTCACCAACTTTGTCACCAAAATATATGTGTGTCACCAAAAAACACAAAGATAGTTGGTGACACTGAAACCGTTGACAGGCATGGCTTTCCGGCCGATCCCCTACCCTGTCACCATTGTCACCAAGCGTTTTTGCGGCTAGCTTTTCCAGCGAGCCGGCGCAGCGTCCACGCAACACCGCCCACCACCGGTCGTTCGACAGGCGGGCGCGCGTCGCACTGAACCTCGCGGGAGGGGCAGCGTGCCCAGTTTGGGGGTAACTTTGGGGGTAACTTTCGACAACCAGAAATCAGGATCGGCCATCACAGCCACTTTCCGGCAACTATTCGATTGACGCCGGCCCACCAATATTCAGTCCCGGATAATCCCGGGACTACCCAAACCCCCGAAGGCGCGACGCCTTTCGGGGGTTTTTCTTTTTGGTGGACTGCCTATAATCGGCCGCCATAATCCGGAGATACCAGGAACCATGGCGTTAGTGCGAATCTCGCATCGCACTAAAGAAATGGGCGACGCTTACCGCCCCAGCGACCTGTGCGCCGACGCCCAGCTGACAAGCACCTCG
Organism: Cupriavidus sp. 01L45; assembly: GCF_056399885.1. Classification (NCBI taxonomy): domain Bacteria; kingdom Pseudomonadati; phylum Pseudomonadota; class Betaproteobacteria; order Burkholderiales; family Burkholderiaceae; genus Cupriavidus; species Cupriavidus sp. 01L45. The sequence goes on from NZ_JBFTSG010000017.1 coordinate 10,425, forward strand.
TGCTGGCGCACGGTGAGCTCGCGTCGCGCGTCGAGCCATGCCATGTCTGCCCGTAGGGCGGCATCGCGCGCGCTTGTCCCCGCCGCGACCAAAGCCCTGGCCGCGGCTTGGTCAGCCGCGCGCCGTGCGAGACCGGCTGCCGCGATTTCGCGCTGCCTGCTGGCGGTGGCTACGGCCCCGAGCGCGACCTCCACCTCGCCCAACGCGGCCAGCACCGTCCTGCGGTAAGCTGCTTCCTGCTCTTCGGCAGTCGCGGTCGCGTGGGCGGCATGGGCCCGCAGCCTGCCCCCGTCGAACAAGGGCATCTGTACCGCGGATCCGAGTGCCCAGCCAAGCGCATCGCCACTGAGCCACCGGCCCAGAGACTGGCTCAGGAACCCCGACGTGCCTGTCAGCGTGAGCGTGGGGTAGCGCTCGCGCCGTATCCGCTCGGCGGCCATGCTGGTGGCAACTACGCGGTGCCATGCCGCATCGATATCGGGGCGGCTGGAGATCACCGAAGCGGGCATGTCGGCGCGCAGGGACCCGGTGAGCGCCATCCGGCCGAGATATCCGTCCTGCGCCTCCAGTTGCAGTTCCGATGGCGCACGACCCAACAGCACCGCCAGGCGAGAGATGGCGTCGTGGCGATCTTGTTCAACCTGCACCAACGACTGCTGCCGCTGCGTCACCAGATCGGCCCGATGCCGGACGGCGGCCAACGTTGCGAGCCCAGCCTCGCGCCGACCGGATTCGTCCGCCGTCAGCTTGCGGGCAAGCTGCAGATCCAGCAGCAAATCCTGGCGTAGCGCGTCGGCCAGACGGACATCGGCGTAGGTGCGTACGACGTCATGAATCAGCCACTGCCGCACCGCGCGGCGATCCGCCTGCGTCGCATCGGCGTGGGCACCGGCCTCGCCCTGCGCAAGCGCCAGGCGGCCAAACAGATCGATTTCGTAGCTGGCGGCGAGTTGCGTGCCAAAGTGCGAACTCCGGTACGGTGGCACGCGAAATTGACCGCCCTCGCCATCCCGGAACGCGGATTGCTGGATACGCCCCCGCTCCGCGTTCACGTTCAGGTCCAGGCGCGGCATCCTGTTTGCACGCGCGGCATCCACCGAGGCGTGTGCCTGCCTGACCCGCGCGGCCGCTGCCCGCAAGTCCAGGCTGTCGTCGAGCGCGACATCCACCAGGCCGTTCAGAACGGGATCGCCGAGGCTTGTCCACCAATCGGCGGGCAGCGCCGCTTCGGCGGCATCGGGCAACCCGCTCGCTTCGGTGACAAGGCCGGACCACCGCTGGGCTGGCGGCGCGGGACGCGTTGGCGAGACCGTGCCGGGCACGCATCCGGCCAACAGGAACGAAAGCGCCAGCATGGCAATGCAGATTCGGTGCATCCTGTTCCTCCTCAGCTCGCCAGGAAGCGCACCACCACGCGCTGGCCAATAAGCAAGTCTTGCGCATCCAGCGCGACGACGACTTCTACGACACGGTTGTCCTGCTTTTCGGCGGGGTCATCGCCCGCGCTTCGCTGCCCGACGATTCTGCCAACGCGCAGCACCTTGCCGCGCCACCGCCGTGCGGGATCCGCCTCCAGGATGATTTCCGCCGGACCTCCCGTCTTGATGCCCGGGATGTATTGCTCTTCCAGTTCGGCACGAACGATGCGGCCAACATCCGGGGCGAACAGGAAGAGCGGCGTGACATTGAGCGTGCTGACGCCATTGCCGGGCCGCGCCTGCCGCTGGATGATCTGGCCGTCGAGCGGTGCCGTGATGGACCGCTCCTGCACTTCGCGCTCAGCGATGGCGTGCCTCGCGCCTGCCGTGACGATGGCGGCTTCGGCGGCAAGCAAGCCCACCGCCGCGCTGGCGCGCCGGTCCCTGGCCTGATCCAGTTCCTGGCGCGGAATGGTCTCGTCATCGGCAAGCGGCTGCAGCCGCCTGGCCTCGCGCTCGGCAGCCCCGAGTTCCACGCGGGCCTTGTTGCGTTCCTGGACGGCTTGCCCGACTTCGGCGCGGGCCAGAGCGAGGCCGCGCACCGCGATCTCCGTGTCCAGCGTTGCCAGCAACTGGCCAGCCCGCACTCGATCGCCTTCCTCGACCATGACGCGGGCAATCACGCCGTCGCGCCTGGCGGCCAGGCGCACCGGGCCGCCCTCGATGTCCACGCGCCCCTTGGCGCTGGCAAGCGCGCCCGCCGGGACGCCATGCCGGGCGGACGTTGGCGCACCTGGCGTTTCATGGCCGCATGCGCCCAGCCACAGCGCGGCGGCAACGAGCCAGCAAGCCTTCGGCAGGCGAATCGGACTATGCATATTCATGTTTGCGCTCCTCTGGCGCGAGGTTGTTTGCAGACGGCCGCCCACGCTGTCGCCGATCACGGATGACGATGCCGTCCTCTAGCTCGATGACGCGGTCGGCATGCGACAGGAGGCGGGGGTCATGGGTGACTCCCAGCACCGTTGCGCCATGCTCGGCGGCGATCCTCTTGAGCAGGTCGATCACGATCTCTCCGTTGGTCTTGTCCAGCGCTGACGTCGGTTCATCGGCAAAGATCAGCCGGGGGTTCTTGACCAGCGCCCTGGCAATGGCCACGCGCTGCTTCTCTCCCCCTGAAAGCTCGGCGGGCCGCAGGTGGCTGCGATGGCCGAGCCCCACTTCATCGAGCACGCGCCGCGCTCGCGCAGCCGCCGTTGCGCCACGCGCGCCGAGGTACTGCAGGGGCAGCAGCACGTTCTCGAACGCGGTGAGCGCCCCGAACAGGTTGAAGCCCTGAAAGACAAAGCCGCAGTTCTCCAGCCGGAACCGGTCCAGCGCCGCTTCATCCAGCGTCCACAGTTCGGTGTCCAGTGCAAAGACCTGGCCGGTGTCCGGCCTGAGCAGTCCGGACATCATCGACAGCATCGTGCTCTTGCCCGATCCCGAAGGCCCGACAATCAGCGTCAACGCCGCCGGATAAATCTCGAGACTGCTGTCCTTGATCACCTGCTGCGTGATCTTGCCGACCGTGACCGCCTTGGCGATGCCGCGACTGGCGAGTGAAGGTTGGATGGGCATGGGTTCCCCCTCAACGAAGCAGTGATGCCGGCTCGGCGCGGCCCAACGGCCTTAGCGCGAGCAGCCCGGAAACGATGGCGATCGCAAGCAGCAGCCCGCTGGCGCCTGCCAGCATCCAGGCGGGAAACCGCATGGAAATCCGCAAGGCATCGCCCAGCCATGCGATCAGCAACGTGAATATCCCCGTCGCGAACAGGCCGGCCACCCCGACCCAGAGCGACTGCTCAACCACGATGGCCCGCAGCGATTTGTGCGGTACGCCTAGCGCGCGCAGCGCGGCGAACTCCTTGACCGAGGCCAGGATGGCGCCTGAAAGCGTCTGGCTGGTTATGACCATGCCCACCACCAGGGCCAGCAGGGATGCAAACCCGGTGCCGATCCCCGAGCCCGACTCGAGCAGCCAGTAAGCCTGCGACTGCGTGGAAAGCGTATCTGCCGTCCAGACGCTGTAGCGTGGGAATCGCGCCTTGTCCGAGATCTCGGCGGCCACCTTGTGCGCATCGAATCCCGGCTTGAGCCGAACCAGGTAGAAGGCAGCCTGCTCGGCGGTTTCCGGAGCGAGGTATCGCGCGGTCGCGAACGAGGCCAGTACATTGACGCCGCCGACGGAGCGTATGCCTTCGACAACGCCGGCGATGCGCGCCCGCCGGCCATTGATCTCAACCGCGGTGCCTACCTGCGCGCCCAGTTTGCGCATGTCGGCAGCGTCGATGATGATGGCATTGGGCTCGCGCAGCAGCGTCCGCTCAGCCGGCGTGAGCAGCCGCGAAAAAACGAGCCCGGCACCGGACACATCCATGGCGTGGAGCAGCACCGCTACCGGCACCCCGTCCGGGCGCCTCAGGTCGCCGTATGCGGTGGTATAGGCTTCGATCCTGCCGGCACCGGAATGGGACCAGGCAAGCGCATCGCTCCCGCGCCCCAGCGGCCGGCCGAGATCGACACTTTGCGTGTTGCGAAAGCCGATCCACAGCTCGGCGCCGGATTTGTCGACTACCGCCGCGACCGAGCCGAACAGCCCCAGCAGCAGCGCTAGTTGCACAACGATCAGCAGGCCCGCGAAGGTGATGGCGAGCACGGCGGCGAGGTAGCGCCGCCATTCATGGACGAGGGTGGCACGAGCAAGGGAAACCATGCCTGCCTCACTCGCAACGAGGCGCCGGGGCAATGCGGCGGATCAGGGTGTATCGCTCGACCACCAGTCCGAGCGGGCCCCGCACCTCGACCAGCGCCCGGTGCGCGGAAGCCTGGCTGATATCGACCGGATGGCGGCTGACGGCTGTGCCACCGAGCAGCGTCTCGGGATCGGCGATCTGGCCAATCAGCATGGGCGCGTCCCCATCCTTGCTCTCTTGCGGCACTAGGCCATCGACCAGCACCGCGCCGCACAACTTATTGAGCTCTGCCTCGCTGCGCCGGTAAGCGGCCCGGGGCGGCTGCACGATCATGCCGCAGGCATTTCCCGGCACGTCCGGACACGGTCGGATGTCGATGACCGTGCCGTCGTCCAGGAAGGTCCACTGCCCCGCCATGCCCACTGGCCTGGCATGACCGCAAGCCAGGAGAAGGAGTGATCCAATAATAAACGGAGTAATCCGTCCGGTTTTGAGAAATGCCAGGAATACTTGCATATGCTGTGATATCGCTTTAATCAGCTGCCGTTACGTGGGCCGTCCCGCGGGATCAGGCAAAGATATAGACGCGGCAGAAATCCGCCATTGCGGTGGCCGTGGCCTGCATATCGATTTCGATGCCCGTGTCGCGGTCGAACCCCAGGCCGGAAAACATGGCCAGGATCAGGTTGGTAGCGCCGCGCGCATCGAGCGAGGCTCGCACCCAGCCCTCACGCTGGCCCCGTTCTAGCTCCATGGTCAGGGTCTGGCGCAAGTCCCGGTCAAAGGCCAGCACCTTCTCGTTCCATTCCGGATCGCGCTGTAGTTCCAGCCAGCTATCCGCGCCCAGGTCGTACTCGGAGGGCGCGAGGACCGCCGCCAGCCCTGCCGCATCTACCTGGCCGAGCCATTCAAGCCCTTCCCTGCTCGCCAGTTGGCGAACCTCGCCCTGGTAACGCGCGAACTCGCGGGCGGCAATCTCCATGATCATTTCCTGCTTGCTGCCGAAATGCCTGAACACGGTCCCGGCGCTCAGTCCAGCCTCGGCGCAGATGTCCTCGGTACGCGCGGAGTGGAATCCCTTCGTCTTGAAGGTGCGCGCGGCCGCCCGCAAGATGTCGTCCCGGCGCTGAGCGTGAAGCTGTTCGTCCTTCGTCCTGGCCATGATTGTAATAAACGGAGTAATCCGTCGCATTATATGGACATTCGGAGCGATGTCAACTGTCCGCCGCGGACTTGCCGCAGCCGCCATGTCTTGCGAATACGCGCGGTATTCGCCCAGAATTTTTGCACCCTCTCTGCGAAATTAAGAGCCGTCTGATTCACATTGGCAATGATTCTCTGCATCATCTGGTCAGATCGCCTCCCAGGAGGCGACCTTCCAGGTCGGGGGAATCACCCTCCCGGCCATCAGTTGCCCTCCAGCGCCCGCCAGTTCCTGTGCGGGCGTCTTTTTCGCGAGGCATATACCCGATGCCAGCCGATTTCGGAACGCGCAAGCACCGCGGCACCCCTCTGCCGTCTACTGCATTAATTTGTAATCAGCTGTTACAGTCCACTTTTTTTTTCGACAACCGGAAGGCGGCGCCAGCGCCGCCCGGGTTCACCGGAACGGGCAACGTATAAATGAAAAGAACGATTGGGGCAGCCGGCTTCGCGCTGGTTCTCGTGGGCTGCGGCGGATCGGGGGATAACGATGGCGGACTGGCGATCATACGGACCCCACCGGCCACTGTCCCCGCTGAACCGGCGGTCCCGGCGGTCCCGGTGGTTCCACCGGCTCCGGACACCAATGCGCTGGGCACGGGCATCTACACCGGCACTACCGTCGCCAACGAACGGTTCAACATCCTGGTCCTCGACGAGAATGTCTATTACGCGTTCTACGCCAGGGCAGGTGTACCGGACGTACCGTCCGGCGTGGTGACCGGCAACTATAGTTCCGGCAATGGCGCGCTCACCACCAACAACAACGGACGGGACTTCAACCTGGTGGACGTGGGCTACAGCCTCACGGCAGCGAACCTGGCCGCTTCCTACACGCCAGGCACGGCACTGCAGGCGCAACTCAACTACCGCAACGGCAGCGTCGCGACGGTCAACACCACCTACAGCACGGACTACAACTACATCGCCACGGCCGATGGGTTGAAGGGAACGTACTACGGCGCGACGGAGGTGATCGATACCACCGGGCTTGGCCCGGGATTCGCGCGGCTGGATATCGATGCCAACGGCAAGTTCACCGTCGACGGCGGCACGGGTTGCAGCTTTACGGGCAGCGCCACGCCGCGCCGCCAGGGCAAGGTCTACAACGTCAGCATTACACTGGGCGGCCCGCCCTGCCGCAATCCGAATACCGTCATGAGCGGCGTGGCCTATTACGATCCGACCACCACGCATAGCCTGCCCACCCCCGGCCAGCTCTATCTRTTCGCGATGCGGGCCGATCGCGAGGTGGGCTTCCTCTTCACCGGCAAGCACTGATGCCAGGGCGCGGCAATCGCGCCCTGAATGGCACGCCCGTGCGGCTTAGAGGAAACGGTCCAGCAGCTTGCGGCTGGCCTTGTCCAGGCCCATCAGGTTACGTACCAGATAGTGGATGCCGTGGCTGTCGGAGATCAGCAGCGTGGAACCAGCCAGGCGGCGGATGTCTTCCTCGCCGCGCAGTACCAGCGAGGTGCGGCCGCGGTCGGTCTCCACATCCCAGGTGCTGGGGGTGGCATAGGTCGACACCGAGCGGATCCGGCGGATCTCCGGCATGAATTCCCGGCTGGCCAGTTCGGCCTCGATCATCTCGCGCACGGAGACCGGCAAGGTGTCCAGGCGAGGCAGCCACGCCAGTTCGCGGCCGTCGGCGCTGATCATGCCGACGCCATCGTCCGGCGCGGCGATCGGGAAAGCGCGCACGGGCACTACGCCCTCATGCACGGTCCCATCCGCCGTGGTCATCACCAGGCGCCCAAAGGCATTGCGGGAGAGCTTGAAATCGACTTGTTGCATAGGGCCTCCCTTCCTTATTGCACGGTGACGGTGACCGCGGCGGCAGCATCGAGATCCGCCTCGGCATCGGCGTCAACGTTGCGGGCCTGCGCCTGGTAGAGCTTGTAGTAGGCGCCTTCGCGCGCCAGCAACTCCTCATGGCCGCCCACTTCGACAATCTGTCCACGGTCCATCACCACCAGGCGATCCGCCTTGCGCAGCGTGGACAAGCGGTGCGCGATGGCGATGGTGGTACGGCCTTGCACCAGGTTGTCCAGCGCCTTCTGGATTTCCTTCTCGGTGGCGGTATCGACCGAGGAGGTGGCTTCATCCATGATCAGGATGCGCGGATTGATCAGTAGCGCGCGGGCAATCGAGATGCGCTGGCGCTCACCGCCGGACAGCGCCTGGCCTCGCTCGCCCACCAGCGAATCGTAGCCATGCGGCAGCCGGAGGATGAACTCATGCGCGTGGGCTGCCCGCGCGGCGGCGATGATCTCCTCGCGGCTGGCGCCCGGCTTGCCATAGGCAATGTTCTCGGCAATCGTGCCGAAGAACAGGAACGGCTCCTGCAGCACCAGCCCGATATGGCTGCGGAATTCCGACACCGGCAGCGAACGGATATCGACGCCATCGAGTCGGATTGCGCCTTCGGAGACGTCGTAGAAGCGGCAGATCAGGTTGACCAGCGTGCTCTTGCCGGAGCCGCTGTGCCCCACCAGGCCGATCATCTCGCCCGGCTTGATCGACAGGTTAAGCCCTCGGATCACGGCGCGATTGCCGTAGCGGAAACCCAGGTCGCGCAGTTCGATGGCGCCTTCGACGCGCTCCAGGTGCGCCGGCCGCACGGGCTCCGGCACGCTCGATACGTGGTCGAGGATATCGAAGATGCGCTTGGCACCGGCGGCGGCCTTTTGCGTGACCGAGACGATGCGGCTCATCGAATCCAGCCGGGTGTAGAAGCGGCTGATATAGGTAAGGAAGGCCACCAGCACGCCGACCGTGATCGCGTTGTGCGAAACCTGCCAGATGCCGAAGATCCACACCACCAGCAGGCCGATCTCGGTCAGCAGCGTGACGGTCGGGGTGAACAGCGACCACACGGCGTTGACGCGGTCGTTGATCGCCAGGTTGTGCCGGTTGGCCTCGCGGAAACGCTCAACCTCGCGCTTCTCCTGGGCAAAGGCCTTGACCACGCGGATGCCGGGAATGGTATCGGCCAGCACGTTGGTGATCTCCGACCAGATCCGGTCGATCTTCTCGAAGCCGTGGCGCAAACGATCGCGCACCAGATGGATCATCCACGCGATGAACGGCAGCGGCACCAGGGTGACCAATGCCAGCCACGGGTTGATGGAGATCAGGATGGCCGCCGTCATGACGATCATCAGCACATCGGTGGCAAAATCCAGCAGGTGCAGCGACAGGAACACGCAGATGCGGTCGCTTTCCGAGCCGATGCGGGCCATCAGGTCGCCGGTGCGCTTGCCGCCGAAGTACTCCAGCGACAAGCGCAGCAAGTGTTCGTAGGTGGTCGTGCGCAGGTCGGCGCCGATGCGCTCGGACACCCGCGCCAGCAGGTACGTCCGCGCCCAGCCCAGGCTCCATGCCACCAGCGCCGCGCCCAGCAGGCCGGCCAGGTACAGCTTGACCCGGCTGTAGTCGATAGGCAGGCCGTTCTGGTACGGGATCAGCACGTTGTCCATCAACGGCATGGTCAGGTACGGCGGCACCAGCGTGGCGGCGGTGGACAGCAGGGTCAGCAGGAAGCCGGCCAGCAACTGGAACCGGTACGGCCTGGCAAAGCGCCACAGGCGCAGCAGCGCCCAGGTCGACGGCGGGGTCTCCAGATCGCGGCTACATTGCGGACATTGGTCGTCGTCCGGCGGCAGGGGTGCCTTGCAGGTCGGGCAGACCGCCTCCACATCGGCCTCGGCCAGCCCTCCCCGGCCCGAGCCGGACAGGTCGCACTGCGCGTGGAACTGGTCGATCAGGCGCAGCGCGGCCGGGTTGTGGCCGAGCGTGTAGCGCCAGGTGGCCAGTAATCGCCCACTGTCGTGCAGTTCAAGCGTGCCAACCCCGGCGTGATCGGCGTGATGCAGCGATAATCCGGGCTGGATCGTCCATTCCTGCCAGTCTTTTTGCCCCGGCATGCGCGCCAGCAAGCGACGATCCGTCACAAGTACCCAGCCTTGGGTAAAATGCAGCTTTGCGTCTAGGTCGACTTCCAGCCAGGCCAGGACGGCCTCGCCGGGTTGCAGGCGGGTGCCGATTTCGTTACGCCACGGCTCGTTCGGGGCGTCGCTGTCAATCACGGGCAAGGAAGGTTGGGTCATCGTTGGTACGGCATGCTGCGTCCCTGGGCTATGGACATAACTTGAAACAATTTAAGGCGGGCGCACCATGGCGGCCCGCCGATTTGCCCGCAGTATACATAAGGCCAAACACACGGGCGTCCCTGATGCACTGCACAATCGCTTTTTAATCAAGAAAGTCAACCGGCTGACCGTTGTAACGTTACTGAAAGGTTAGGCTTCTATTTCTCGGGCACTCGCCCACTGCCTCAAGCTAAATCAATGAAAAAGAAGGACATTGAGATTTTCGATGTCATGTCGCTGCGCGGCCCGAATATGTGGACATATCGGCCTGTGCTGGAGGCGTGGGTCGATATCGGGGAACTGGAGGATTTTCCCTCCAACACGATTCCGGGGTTCTACGAGCGCCTGTCGGCATGGCTGCCCTCGCTGATCGAGCATCGCTGCAGTATCGGCGAGCGCGGCGGCTTCCTGCAGCGGCTCAAGGAAGGCACGTGGCCTGGCCACATCCTGGAACATGTCACGCTTGAGCTGCAAAACCTCGCCGGCATGCCCGGCGGCTTCGGCAAGGCGCGCGAGACCCCGATCCGCGGTGTCTACAAGGTGATCGTGCGGGCCTGGCATGAGGACGTCACCCGTGCGGCCCTGTTCGCCGCCCGCGACCTCGTGATGGCAGCCATCGGGGACCGCCCCTACGACGTCCAGGAGACGGTGGACCACCTGCGCCGCCTGGTGGACAAGCACTGCCTGGGCCCGAGCACCGCCTGCATCGTCGACGCTGCCGACGACCGCGACATCCCTGCCCTGCGCCTGTCGGAGGGCAACCTGGTGCAACTCGGCTATGGCAGCCGCCAGCGCCGCATCTGGACCGCCGAGACCGACCGCACCGCCGCCATCGCCGAGAGCATCTCGCGCGACAAGGACCTGACCAAGAGCCTGCTGGAGTCATGCGGCGTGCCCGTGCCCGAAGGCCGGCTGGTGGAAAGTGCCGCCGACGCCTGGGACGCCGCCGAGGACATCGGCCTGCCGGTGGTGGTCAAGCCCTATGACGGCAACCATGGCCGCGGCGTGTTCACCAACCTGACCACCCGCGAGGAAGTCGAGACCGCCTACGGCGTGGCCATCGACGAAGGCAGCGGCGTCATCGTCGAACGCTTCGTGCCGGGCAACGAACACCGCCTGCTGGTGGTGGGCGGCCGCCTGGTGGCCGCCGCCATGGGCGAGACCGCCAGCGTGACCGGCGATGGCAAGTCGACCATCGACGAGCTGATCGAGTCGCAGATCAATTCCGATCCGCGCCGCGGCAGCACCGAAGATCACCCGCTCAACAAGGTCCGGCTGGATTCGGCCGCGCGCCTGGAGCTCAAGCGCCAGGGCTTCGACGCCACATCCGTGCCGCCCGAAGGCAAGCACGTGCTGATCCAGCGCAACGGCAACGTCGCCTTCGACGTGACTGACCGCGTGCATCCCAGCGTGGCCGCGCATGCCTCCCTGGCCGCCCGCGTGGTCGGCCTGGATATCGCCGGGGTCGACCTGGTGGCGCAGGATATCTCGCGCCCGCTCGCCGAGCAGCGCGGCGCCATCGTCGAGGTCAATGCCGGCCCTGGCCTGCTGATGCACCTCAAGCCCTCCAACGGCGAAGCGCGCCCGGTGGGCCGTGCCGTCGTGGATCACCTGTTCCCGGCCGGCGAAGGCGACGACAACGGCCGCATTCCGGTGGTCGGCATCACCGGTACCAACGGCAAGACCGTGGTGGCCAAGCTGGTGGCGCGCCTGCTGCAACTCTCCGGCAAGCACACCGGCCTGGCTTGCAGCGACGGCCTCTATCTCGACCGCCGCCAGGTCCAGGGCGGCGACCGCGCCAACTGGGACGCAGCCCATCGCATCCTGATGAACCGCGCCGTCGATGCCGCCGTGCTCGAAAACGACAGCGGCGCCATCCTGTCCGAAGGCCTCGCCTACGACCGCTGCCAGGTCGGCGTGGTGACCAACATCGATGTGCCCGACCATCTCGGCCAGTACTACGTCGAAGAAGTCGAGAAGATGTACAACGTGCTGCGTACGCAAGTCGACGTGGTGCTGGACGGCGGCGTGGCGGTGCTCAACGCGCGCGACCCGCTGGTGGTGGAGATGGCGGAGCTGTGCGACGGCGACGTGATCTTCTTCGGCCTGTCCGCGGACCTCCCCGCCATTGCCGCGCATCGCGCGGCCGGACGCCGCGCGGTCTATGTGCGCGACGGCAAGGTAGTACTCGCCACCGGCAGCCGCGAGACGCCGCTGACCGACGTGGCGGCGATCCCTCTCACTTATGCTGGCCGGGTGGCCTTCCAGGTCGAGAACGTGCTGGCGGCTGTCGCCACCGGCTGGGCGCTTGGCATCTCAAACGACCTGATCCGCGCTGGCGTGGTGACCTTCGATGTGGGCCAGGTGGATGCGCCCGGCCGCTTCACGCTGTTCGAGCGCAACGGCGCCACCGTGGTGATCGACGACGCCCACAATGCCCCGGCGCTGGAAGCGCTGGTGGCCGCGCTGGAACGCTTCCCGAGCGATCGGCGCGTGGTGGTGTATGGCGCCGGCGTGCAGCGACGCGACGAAGACATGGTCAAGCAAGGCAAGGTGCTGGGCGCCGCCTTCGACCGCGTCTTCCTGTGCGAGGATCGCTCCGTCAACAGCGCCCTGCCCGATGCCGAAGCGCGCGCGCTGCTCAAGCAAGGCCTTTACGAAGGCCGCCGCGTGACCAAGATCATCGACGAAGGCACGCGCCGCCAGGCCATCGAGGCCGCGCTCGCGCAAGTCGTGGCCGGCGACCTGCTGGTCCTGCAATGCGATGAGGCATCGACGCTGCCGACCATCGATCTGGTGCACCAGTGGATGGGCCAACCGGGCCGCCGCGCCTGATCCGGAAGGAAACTGATTTCATGGAAGTCTCACGTATCCGGGCCCTGCGCGGCCCCAACCTGTGGTGTCGCCACACTGCCATCGAAGCCATCGTATCGTGCTCCGACGAGGCCCACACCCTGGCCGACCTGCCCGGTTTCGAAGAGCGCCTGCGCGCGCGCTTTCCCGAGGTGGGCCCGCTGCGGCCCGACGACAACGAAGGCGTGGTGTCGCTGGCGCACGCGCTGGAATGCGCGGCGATGCGCCTGCAGGCGGAGGCCGGCTGCCCGGTCAGCTTCAGCCGCACCGCGCCTACCGTGGAACCCGGCACCTACCAGGTGGTGGTGCAGTACAGCGAGGAGGAAGTCGGACGCCTCGCGATGGAACTGGCCGCCACGCTGTGCCGCGCCGCGCGCGACGACGTGCCCTTCGACCTGGCCGACGCGCTGCATCGCCTGCGCGAGCTCGACGAAGACCTGCGCCTGGGACCGAGCACCGGCTCCATCGTCTATGCGGGCGTGGCACGCGGCATTCCTTACCGTCGCCTGACGCAAGGCAGCATGGTGCAGTTCGGCTGGGGCAGCAAGCAACGCCGCATCCAGGCCGCCGAAACCGATATGACCAGCGCCGTCGCGGAATCGATCGCGCAGGATAAGGAACTCACCAAGACCTTGCTGCACGCGGCCGGCGTGCCGGTGCCGATGGGCCGCTCGGTATCCGATCCCGACGAAGCCTGGGCCGTGGCGCAGGAAATCGATGCGCCGGTGGTGGTCAAGCCGCGCGACGGCAACCAGGGCAAGGGCGTGGCGGTGCGTATCCGCACCCGCGAGGAAATCATCGCCGCCTATGAGGTGGCTGCGGACATCAGCTCCGACGTGATCGTCGAGCGCTATATCCCCGGTCACGATTTCCGCCTGCTGGTGGTGGGCAATCACCTGGTCGCCGCTGCCCGCCGCGACCCGCCCCAGGTCACCGGCGACGGCAAGCACACCGTGCGCGAGCTGGTCGAGGAAGTCAATCGCGACCCGCGCCGCGGCGAGGGCCACGCTACCTCGCTGACCAAGATCCGCTTCGACGATATCGCGCTGGCTACGCTGGCCAAGCAAAACCTGACGGCGGACTCCGTGCCGCCCAAGGGCACCCGCGTGGTGCTGCGTAACAACGCCAACCTGTCCACCGGCGGCAGCGCCACCGACGTCACCGACGACGTCCACCCCGAAATGGCCGCGCGCGCCGTGGCCGCCGCGCGCATGGTCGGCCTCGACATCTGCGGCGTCGACGCGGTCTGCGAGACCGTGCTCAAGCCGTTCGAGGAACAGGCAGGCGGCATTGTCGAGGTCAACGCAGCGCCGGGCCTGCGCATGCATCTGCAGCCCTCCTACGGCAAGGGCCGCGCGGTGGGCGAGGCCATCATCTCCACCATGTTCTCCGACGGCGACGATGGCCGCATCCCAGTGGTGGCGGTCTCCGGCACCAATGGCAAGACCACCACGGTCCGCCTGATCACCCACCTGCTCGCCGCCAGCGGCCTGCGCATGGGCATGACCGGCACCGACGGCGTCTACATCAAGGGCGAGCGCATCGATACCGGCGACTGCAGCGGCCCGCGCAGCGCCCGCAATGTGCTGATGCACCCCGACGTGGACGCCGCCGTGTTCGAGACCGCGCGCGGCGGCCTGCTGCGCGAAGGCCTGGCCTTCGACCGCTGCGACGTGGCGGTGGTCACCAATGTGGGTGAAGGCGATCACCTCGGGCTGTCCTACATCAGCACCGTGGAAGATCTCGCCGTGCTCAAGAGCGTCATCGTGCAAAACGTGGCGCCGCATGGCATGGCGGTGCTCAATGCAGCCGACCCCATGGTGGTACGCATGGCGGACGCCTGCCCCGGCGCCGTGACCTTCTTCGCGGCCGACCTGAACAATCCGGTGATGGCCACGCACTGCGCGCAGGGCAAGCGCGTGGTGTACGTCGAGGACGGCCATATCGTGGCCGCCGAAGGCGAGAACCAGGTTCGCATTGCGCTGTCGGGCATCCCGCTGACGCGCGGCGGCACCATCGGCTTCCAGGTCGAGAACGCCATGTCCGCCACGGCCGCGGCTTGGGCGCTCGGCATCGACTGGGATGTGATCCGCCGTGGCCTCGCCACGTTCGTCAACGACGCAGCCAATGCGCCCGGACGCTTCAATGTGTTCGACTACAAGGGTGCGACGCTGATCGCCGACTATGGCCACAACCCGGATGCGATCCAGGCGCTGTGCAACGCCATCGAGGGCATGCCGGCCAAGCGCCGTTCGGTGGTGATCAGTGGCGCGGGCGACCGCCGCGATGTCGACATCCGCCGCCAGACGGAGATTCTTGGCGGTGTATTCGACGAGGTGATCCTGTATCAAGACCAGTGCCAGCGCGGCCGGGAAGACGGCGAAGTACTGGCTCTGCTGCGCGAAGGCCTGGAAGGCGCCAGGCGCGCGAGCGCGATTGAGGAGATCCGTGGGGAATTCCTCGCCATCGATACCGCACTGTCGCACCTGCAGCCGGGCGACCTTTGCCTGATCCTGGTGGACCAGGTGGAGGAAGCGCTGGGGCATATCGAGCAGAGGATTGCCCAGGGGTGAGGGTGGGAGTCGCCTCGCGGTAAACAAGAAAGCCAGCCTTATCGGCTGGCTTTCTTGCTTTCTTGCTTTCGTGCTGCGGGGCGCGGCGTAGCTTCTTTGAGCGGCGTTGGCTCTTGCATTCAACAGCCATACGACATCGCCCTGCGAGGTTGGTCGCTGTTTCTTTTTGCGGCGATGGTTTTTGCACCCAAGTGCGTACGACATCCCCCTGCGGGGGATGCCGGTCACTCTTCTTTGCTTCGGCAAAGAAGACTAACGAGAAGAAAGCCGACCCTGCCGGGGGCAGAGCAATCAGGCCTATGAGGCTCGGTGGTTTCGTCGTACGGCCCGGAGTTCCGGCGAGCTTCTGCCGGTACCGGCTTGAGCGGCCACGAATCTGCCAGCTTCCGGGATTCACGGTGGGGCCCCCGGTAGCGGACATCACATGCTACAAGCCGTCTGTCGCGCGCGAAGTGGGCGGCCACGAAGTTGCAAGCGCACCGGTTCCGTCGTGGGCGCGGTGGCACCGCTTTGAAAAGCCCGAAACCTTGACCACCGCGCCCGCCCCACTACGAAACCATTGGCGGGCGATGTGTCGTGGTGGTTCGCGCCGGTAACGGTAGATGGTCGAATGGGCAAGGATTCCGCTACCGGGGGCCACACCACGAATCCTGGAAATTGGCAGATTCGTGGCCGCTCAAACCGGTACCGGCAGATGCCAGCAGAACTGTAGCCGTACGACGAATCTCCTGTCCCTTGCACCCGCGATTGCTCTGCCCCCGGCAGGGTCGGCTTTCTTCTCGTTAGTCTTCTTTGCCGAAGCAAAGAAGAGTGACCGGCATCCCCCGCAGGGGGATGTCGTACGCACTTGGGTGCAACAACCATCGCCGCAAAAAGAAACAGCGACCAACCTCGCAGGGCGATGTCGTATGGCTATTGGGTGCAAACGCCAACACCGCCAAAATCAAAAACCACCTCCCCCTACCCCCTACCCCCTAATGCCTCCCCGGCAGCGACAACCGCCGCTCCAGCCGCCGCTGCACCTGCGACAACGCCGTACTGAGCATCCAGTAGATCGCAGCCACCGCAAGATAAAGCGGCAGCGGCTGGTAGGTTGCCGCTATCACCTCCTGCGCCGTGCGCAGCAGTTCGGTCACGGTAATCACCGACACCAGCGAGGTGTCCTTGATCAGGCTGATCAGGCTGTTCGACAGGCTTGGCACCGCCAGCCGCAACGCCTGCGGCCCTACCACGTAGCGCAGCGTCTGGCCCTGGGTCAGCCCCAGGCTATAAGCCGCCAGCCACTGGCCGCGCGGGATGCCAAGGATGGCGCCGCGCATGCTTTCGGAAAGATAAGCCCCCACGTTCAGGCTCAGCGTGAGCACGCCGGCCGGCGTGGGCTCCAGTGCAATGCCGATGCCGGGCAACCCGTAGTACACCACGAAGATCTGCACCAGCAGCGGCGTGCCGCGCATGATGCTGACATAGACCCGCGCGATGGCCATCAGCACACGCCGGTGGCTGATGCCCATCAGGGCGACCACGGTGCCGATCACCAGTCCGAAGACCATCGACAGCAGGGCAAACTTGATGGTGAGCAACATGCCCTGCATCAGCACGGGCAGCGAATCGGCGACAAGCTGGAGAGCGGACATGGTAGGCCCTGGAGCATGCCGGCCACGGCAACGAGGGCGGCCATGGCAGCATCACAACGTCACAACGCCCGGTTGACAGGCTCGCGCCCGGCAGGCGCAACCCGCGCTTACTTGGCCGGCCTGGTCACGTCCGCGCCGAACCACTTCACCGAGAGCTTGCCGAGGCTGCCGTCCTTGCGCATCTCGTCGAGCGCGCGGTCGATGGCCTGCCTGAACTTCGGATTGTCCTTGCGGAAGGGGATCGCCACCTCGGCATTGCCACCTTCGACGATCGCGCCGGGCCGCAGCGGCAGGCTCGACGTCTTGATCAGGTAGCCGATCATCAGGCGGTCGTTGAGCGCGGCGTCCACGCGTTCCGCCGCCAGGTCGCGCAGGTACTCCGGTGCGCCGGGATAGGTCTTGACGTCGATGCCGGCCACCGACTTGGCCAGCTCGTTGTAGTTGCTGCCCAGGCTCACCCCGAGCTTCTTGCCCTTCAGGTCATCGAGCGATTTGAACTGGCGCTTGTCGTCTTTGCGCTGGATCAGCTGCGCTGCCGAATAGACATAAGGCGTGGAGAAATCCAGCACCTGCTTGCGCTGCGGTGTGACCGCGACCTGATTGACGATCACATCGAACTTGCCAGCCTGTAGCCCGGCAATGATGCCGCTCCACTCGGTGGTGACGAACTCCGGCTTGACGCCGAGCTTGGCCGCCACGCCCTTGGCCACGTCGACGTCGAAACCCTCCAGCTGGTTGCCGCCGCCGCGGTAGTTGAACGGCGGATAGGTACCCTCCAGGCCAATCTTCAGCACGCCGGCCTGCTTCACGGTGTCGAGCAGGTCGGCGGCCTGCACGGCGGCACCCGTTGCCAGCAGCGAAACGGCGAGCAGTGCCCCGAGGCAGCCAGTACGAAGCGATCGCATATGTTCTCCAGTCAGCACAAGCGGCGCGAACCGCATTCGCGCCGCCAAGGGTTGGCCCACCAGGAGCGTAGACCTGCATTGAGCCTACCGCAACTTCCCGTTGCACAGCAATAACGATTCGCCCTGCCCGCGCCGGCCTGGCCTACTGGAACGCCTTGTCGTTAGGCTGTGCGTAAAGATCCTTCATCTCGGCCGAGAGCGGATAGTTGAGATTGATGCCGCGCGGCGGGATCGGCGACTGGAACCATTTCTTGTAGAGCTGCTCGGCGCGGCCGCTGGTCATCAGCCCGGCGATTACGCCATCGGCCAGCTTCTTGAAGGACGGATCGTCCTTGCGGAACATGCACGCGTAGTTCTCCGTCTGCAGCGGCGTGCCTACCACCGTCCACTCGCCGTGGTTCTTGGCCTTGGTCAGCTCACCGTACAGCAGCGGCTCGTCCATCACGAAGGCCACCGCGCGGCCGGTCTCCAGGATCAGGAAGGACTGGCCGTGATCCTTGGCGCTGATCAGGTTCATGTTCATGCCCTTCTCGCCGTTCATCTTCACCAGCAGGCGTTCGTCGGTGGTGCCCGCCGTGGTCACCACGTTGCGGTCCTTCAGGTCCGGGAAGTCCTTCACGCCCGAGTCCTTCTTCGTCAGCATGCGCAGGCCGTAGACGAAGAGGCTGTTGGAAAACGCCACCTGCTTCTGACGCTCGAGGTTGTTGGTGGTGGTGCCGCACTCGATGTCGATGGTGCCGTTCTGCACCAGCGTAATGCGGTTCTGAGAGGTAATCGGGACCAGCTTGACCTGCAGGTTGGGCATCTGCAGTTGCGTTTTCACCTTGTCGACGATCTGCAGCAGGATTTCGTGCGAGTAGCCCATCACGTCCTTGCCATTGGTATAGGAGAACGGGATCGACGACTCGCGATAGCCCAGCGAGATCACGCCGGTATCCTTGATCTTGCGCAGCGTCTCGCCATCGTCGGCGATGGCCGCGCCGGCGGCACACGCAAGCATGGCGGCAGCCAGCAGGCAGCGGGAGAATCGGTGGGGACGAACGTTGGATTGCATATCGCTTTCTCCTTGGGTTGGTGACGGCTCGTGAAGTATTGAGGTGGTGACGTCTCTGCGCCTTGACGCAAACAAAACTGCAACGCCGGCGCTAGGGCTCAGGCCAGCGTCGCGGCGAAATCCCCGGCTTCGATGACCGGCTTGCGCCCTGCCAGGCCATCGGCCAGCAAACCCGCGCTGCCCATGGCCAGCGTGAAGCCGAGCGCGCCGTGGCCGATATCAAGCCACAAGCCGCGCAGGCGCGAAGGCCCCACCATCGGCAGGCCGCTCGGCGTAGCCGGACGCAGGCCGGCCCATGGCTGCAACTGCCCAGGTTCCATGCGCGGCGCGATGTCGCCAAACAGTGCGCGCGTCTCGCCGGCCAGCGTGGCGATCCGCGCGCGGTCGATGACGGTGTCCGCCCGCACCAGATCGGCCATGCCGGCCACGCGCAAGGTATTGCCGATGCGGGCATAGACGATCTTGCGCGCAAAGTCGGTGATGCTGATATGCGGCGCGCTGGCGCCATCCGCGATCGGCACCGTGATGCTGTAGCCCTTGAGCGGCCACAAGGGCGGCCGCAGGCCCAGCGGCTTGAGCAGCGCCACGCTGCCGATGCCGCCGGCCACCACCACCGCATCGGCGCGCTCGATGCCGGACGCGGTGCGCACGCCGGTCACACGGTCGCCTTCGCACTCGATGCCCAGCACGCTGGCGCCGAAGCGCAGCGACACGCCAGGCCTGCCGCGCAGCAACTGTGCCAGTGCCAGGCAAAAGCGATGGCAATCGGCCACTTCCTCGCTCGGGGTATGAATGGCGCCGGCGATCTCGCCGCGCATGCCGGCCAGCGCCGGCTCCAGCGCCACGCACGCATCGCCGTCCAGCGCCTGTTGCTCGCAGCCCAGGCTGGCCTGATAGTCGAGCAGGCGGCAGGCTGCCTCGAAACTGTCTTTATCGCGATGCACAATGAGCTTGCCGCGCCGGGCGAAGCCGAACTCCGCCGGCTGGCTGTCGACGAAAGCCTGCATCAGGTCGCGGGAGTAAAAGGCAAGGCGCAGCAGCTTGCGCGTGGTGGCTTCACTGGTGGCGGCGTTGCAGGCACGGGCAAACGCAGCCAGCCAGCGCCACTGCGCGGGGTCCCCCGAGGGCCGGAAGCGCATCGGCGAATCGGGACGCAGCAGCCAGCCAGGCACTTTGCCCAGCACCCCCGGGCCTGCCAGGGGGGCGACATAGCTGTAGCTGAGCTGCCCGCCGTTGGCGAAGCTGGTTTCCTCGCCGGGGCCGCCGTGCCGCTCCAGCACGGTCACCTCATGCCCGTCGCCTGCCAGCCGCCACGCGGCGCTCATCCCGATCACGCCCGCCCCCACGATCACAACCTTCATCGTCCGCCTCTCTGCCCCGGTCCAATCCGATCCGACGAAGGTTAGACCAAGCAGCCAGCCTTGCCCAATGCGAATACGTGCAAGAATATGTCTTTAGGCTATAGGTGCTCCCCAGGCACCATCCGTTACCCGATGCGATTGCGCCAGATCGAGGTCTTTCGTGCGGTCATGCTGACCGGCACCGTCAGCGAGGCGGCCCGCCTGCTGCATGTCTCGCAGCCTGTCGTCACGCGCGTGCTGCAGCATGCCGAGGCCACGCTCGGATTTCGCCTGTTCGACCGGATCAAGGGCAGGCTGCAGGCCACGCCGGAGGCCACCGCGCTCTACGGTGATGTCGAGCGGCTCTATGGCGAGATCGAGCGGGTGCGGCGCGTCTCCGAAAGCCTGCGCCACAAAGGTGCCGGCCGCCTGCGTGTGGCGGCCACGCCGAGCCTGGCCAGCCCCTTGCTGGTGCCTGCCGTACGCGCTTTCTGCGCGCGCCATCCCGAGACCCAGGTTCAGGTGCTGACCCACCACACCGACGAGATCGTGCAGGGGCTGCTGGCCAACCAGATCGACCTGGGTTTTGCCTTCTCGCCGCCGCGCCACGAGGCCATCTCCAGCGAGCCGGTGGCCGGCGGGCAGATGCTGCTGGCGGTGCCTCGGGGCGAGCCGCTATCGTCGCGCGGGCGCCGGGCCGACGTGCCGATGCACCGGCTGGTGGAACGCCCCTTCATCGCCTACGACGACAACAGTTCGCTCGGCCTGCTGGTGCGCCAGACGCTGGCACGCAACGCGCTTGAGCCGCGCTCCACGCTGGAAGTCCAGACTTACTCGCTGGCACTGGCCCTGGTCGATGCCGGCCTCGGCCTAACCTTGCTCGACCAGTACACCGCGCTGGGCGCAAACCCCGAGCGCGTCTCGCTGCACGAGGTAAAGCCCGCCCTGTCGTTCGAGATCCAGTTGCTGCGCGCCAGCCACCGCGGCAGCTCCAGCCTGGCCGACGATATGCGCGAGCAGTTTGCCGCCGCGGCGCGGGAGGTGGCTGCTGCGCTGCCGCAGCGGCTGGAGGCGCCGGCGGTCAGTTTCGAGCACGCCCCTAAATGAGCCCTTTTGCCGTCCTCTATGGAAGCTGAGGAATTTGACAGTACCGTGCGCCGTGCACCATCATCAAAGCGCCTGAACGGTGCTTTCCCAAACCTATGTTCGCCCTGACCCTGCTTCTCCTCATCCTGGTAAGCGCCTTCTTCTCGATATCCGAGATCGCGCTGACCGCTTCGCGCCGCACCAAGCTGCAGACCCTGTCCGAGCGTGGCGACCGCCGTGCCACCAAGATCATGCTGCTCAAGGAGGAGCCGGGCAACTTCTTCACCATCGTGCAGATCGGCGTCAACAGCGTGGCCATCCTGGCGGGTATCGTCGGCGAGAAGCATGTCTCCGACCTGGTGCAGGCCGCGCTGCTGCCCTACCTGGACGCCGTCGCGACGCAGCGCATCGCCAATGTCGGCTCCTTCCTGATCGTCACCCTGCTCTTCATCCAGTTCGCCGACCTGATCCCCAAGCGCATCGCCATGACGTACCCCGAAGCGTGCGCGCTGGTGGTGATCGACCCGATGCTGACCCTGATCAAGATCTTCAAGCCGCTCGTCTATGTGTTCAACGGCGCCGCCGACGCCACGCTGCRCCTGTTCGGCGTGCCCACCAAGCATATCGACCAGATCACTTCGGAAGACATCGCCGCCATGGTCGACGCCGGGGCGGAAGCGGGCGTGCTGCACAAGCACGAGATTCACCTGATCGAGAACGTGTTCGAGCTCGATGCCAAGAGCGTCACCGCCGTGATGACGCCGCGCGACGAGGTGGTCTACATCGGCCTGGACGAACCCGCCGACAGCCTGCGCCGCAAGCTGGTCAATTACCCGCACGCGCAATACCCGGTGTGCGGGCACAACCTCGACGACGTGCTGGGCTATATCGATTCGAAGGACATCCTGCAGATGTTCCTCGCCGACGATTCCACCGGCGTGATCGGCAACATCGGCAATATCGGCAAGCACCACGACAAGAACGTGCTGGTGATCCCGGACACGCTCACGCTCACCGAGTCGCTCACGCGCTTTCGCGAGATGCACCAGAACTTTGCCGTGGTGATGAACGAGTACGGGCTGGTGGTCGGCATCGTCGCGCTCGACGATATCGTCGGCGCGCTGATGGGCAACATCATCTACTCCACCGAAGACGAACAGATCGTGCGGCGCGACGAAAGCTCATGGCTGGTCGACGGCCTCACGCCGCTGGTGGACCTGAAGAAGGCGCTGGAGCTGGACGAGCTGCCCGGCGAGGATTACGTCGATACCGCCGCCGGGCTGGTGATCTACACGCTCAAGCGCATCCCGAAGAAGTCGGAATCCATCGAGGCCGCGGGTTTCCGCTTTGAAGTGGTGGATATCGACCATCACAAGATCGATCAGTTGCTGGTCTCGCGGCTGCCACCGGCGGAACCGTTCCAGCCGTAAGCGCACGGCGATAACGCTCCACCGTGGTGGGCAACTGGAACGCCACGATCCAGGCGCCAACCACCACCACCGCCGCAGCAGCGGCCACGCCCAGGCGTAGCGGCGCAAGGCGCTCCGGCGCGTGCAGGGTCGCGTAGGCGGTACCCAGCAGCACGATCCAGGCAAAACCGAGCGCGCAACCGGCCAGCACGTCGGACAGCCAGTGCATGCCAAGGTAGAGCCGCGACAGGCAAATCAGCGCCACCGTCACCGCGGTCAGCGCAATCACCGGGATCCGGGCGCGCCACGGCTGGCGCAAGCACAGCAGGAAAGCCAGGAAGCCATAGGTCACCATGCTGCTGGTGGCGTGCCCGCTGGGGAAGGAGAAGGACTCCAGGCCGCCGTAGATGCTGGCAGGACGGCTGCGCTCGAGCGCCAGTTTGAGCACCATCACGCAAGCGCGCGCACCGACCAGCGCCCCCACCCAGTAGGCCGCCGCCACCCAGGCACGGCGCCACGCCAGCCAGCCAAACACGGTCACGCCCACCGCCACGGAAACTCGCGCTCCACCCAGTTCGGTCAGCACAACCATGGCCGTATCGAGCCACCCTTGCTGCCACGCGCGCAGTTGCGCGAACACGGCCTGATCCACTTGCACCAGCGGCGCACCCTCGGCGATGGACTCGCCCAGCCACAATAAAGCGCCCGCGCAAGCCAGCAGCAAGACCCCGCCCAGCGCCAGCAGGAGCAGTTCGGCGATATCGCGCTCCAGCATGCGGACCACGCGCGGCCACTGCCGGCCGGCACGCGCGTGCAGCGCATCGCGGCCACGCAGGCGCGCGGCATCGAGCCGGCGCACGAGCGGGCGGATGACCAGCAACAAGCCGCGCACCAAGCACAGCAGCAATAGCGCAAACAAGGCTAGCAGGCCCACTACGCCCAGCGCGGTCGCCGGCGTGAGCCAGGAAGCGGTAGGCATCGGTCAGCCTCCCGCGGCCATGCGCGCGATATTGGCGCGTGCCGGCGCTTCGCAATCGGCGAACGCCGGCGTGAGGAAGAGCTGCGCGCGCTGCGCCAGGCCTTGCAGGAAAGCRATCCTGCGCTGCAGGAAGGCCGCGAACAGGGCATCGCCGTCCAGGCCGGTGCGATTAGCCAGCAGCGCACGGTTTTCCTCGAACACAGCGGTGGTCCAGGCACCGAAGTCCGCCGGTGACGCCGCCAGACGGCAGAGATCGAGATCCAGCACGAGTTCCGACTCGGGCACCGAGGCGCGATGCCCGCACGTATCCATCACGATGCGCGCGGCCAGCGATGTCACCGCGGCATCGACGCCGACGACCATGGTCTCGATCAGCGCGGCCGAGGCCGCTTCGTTATGCTCGCAGCCCGGCACGTAGACCGCGTCGTGAAACAGCACCGCCAGCGCTTGCGCGGGCGTCAGTGCCACACCGCGCGCCTGCGCGGCTTCAAACATCTCCAGCACATGCCGGCGATCATGGTAGTGCCGGTAAGGCGCGTCGTAGCAAGCCAGCACCTGCAACACCGTCGCGCGCGGCAGGAAGTCCAGGCAGCCCAGCGCCGCCGGCCAGTCCAGTGCGAAACGCGGCTGCGTGCCTTGTGGCGTAGCCACGTTTTCGGCGAACACATCCAGCGGACGCACCCACAACCGGGAGCGGTCCCGCATCGACTCGTACACCACCACCTGCGACATGTCCGACTCGATCACGCCGAGGCCGACGATGGCATAGGCGCCGCCTTTGTAGTGGCGATAAGGCATGTCCGGCAGATAGCCGGAAGGCAAATCGGCGCCGGATTGGGCTTGAGTGGAGGGCGGGAAAGAAGGCTGGGTCATGAGCGGCTGTTCGAATCGGAGCAGCGTCATGATAGTGCATTGACTGCGCGAGACCGCTTGGGCTGCTCGCGCCATGATGCGGGCAGCGCGATTCCGCACCCCCAATGCAAAAGCCCCACGACTCCGTGAAAAATCGTGGGGCTTTGCTTACTGCTGGCGGAGAGGGTGGGATTCGAACCCACGGTAGGCTCGCACCTACGCCTGATTTCGAGTCAGGTACATTCGACCACTCTGCCACCTCTCCGGTAACTGGGTCGCTTGTCGCGAAGAACAAGATTATAGAGGAAATCCCGCTCCAACCGCAAGCCCCCGGCGGCGAAAATTTATGCCTCGGGGCCCAGGCGCGTCAGGCCGCCCAGATACGGCTGCAATGCGGCCGGTACCGTCACCGAGCCATCGGCGTTCTGGTAGTTCTCCAGGATCGCCACCAGCGTGCGGCCAACGGCCAGGCCCGAGCCATTGAGCGTGTGCAGCAGCTCCGGCTTGCCCTGGCCCGCGCGGAAACGGGCCTGCATGCGGCGCGCCTGGAAGTCGCCCATGTTCGAGCAGGAGCTGATCTCGCGGTACGTGCCCTGCGCGGGGATCCAGACTTCGAGGTCATAGGTCTTGGTGCTGCCGAAGCCCATGTCGCCCGTGCAAAGCGCGACGGTGCGGAACGGCAGGTCCAGCTTCTTCAGGATGGCTTCCGCATGGCCCGTGAGCTGTTCCAGCGCATCGAATGAATGCTCGGGCTGCACCACCTGCACGAGTTCGACCTTGTCGAACTGGTGCTGGCGGATCATGCCGCGCGTGTCCCTGCCGTAGGAACCGGCTTCCGAGCGGAAGCAAGGCGTGTGGGCAACGAAACGCAGCGGCAGCTTGTCGCCGGCCACGATGGCGTCGCGCACGATATTCGTCAGCGGCACCTCGGCGGTGGGGATCAGGTAGAAGTTCTCGAGGCGCTCGCCCTCTTCGCTGCCAACCTTGCGCGGCACCTTGAACAGGTCTTCCTCGAACTTGGGCAACTGGCCGGTGCCGCGCATCGATGCGGCATTGACGATGTACGGCACGTACATCTCGGTATAACCGTGCTCCAGCGTGTGGGTATCGAGCATCAGCTGCACCAGCGCGCGGTGCATGCGCGCGACGCCGCCACGCAGCATGGAGAAGCGCGAGCCCGTAACCTTGGCCGCGGTATCGAAATCCAGTCCGAGCCGCTCGCCCACGTCGACGTGGTCCTTGACCTCGAAGTCGAAGCTGCGCGGCGTGCCGACGCGGCGCACTTCCACGTTCTGGGTTTCGTCGCGGCCCACCGGCACGCTCTCGTGCGGCAGGTTGGGGATGGCTTCCAGGATTTCGGAGAGCTGGGCCTGGATTTCTTCCAGGCGCGCGGCCGATGCCTTGAGGGTATCGCCGATGCCGCCGACTTCGGCCATCACCGCCGAGGCGTCTTCGCCCTTGCCCTTGAGCATGCCGATCTGCTTGGAGAGGCTGTTGCGGCGCGCCTGCAGTTCCTCGGTCTGGGTCTGCAGTTGCTTGCGCTCGGCTTCGAGTGCCTGGAAGGCCGCTACGTCGAGTTGGAATCCGCGCGTGGCAAGGCGTTGCGCCACGGCGTCGATGTCTTTGCGGAACAGCTGGATGTCTAGCATGTTGCGTATGAGGGGAGGTGCATGGGCCAGCGGCATGCCGGCGGACCCGCCATTTTACTGTACTGGCCGGCGCAAGCGCCGAACCACCGGCCGGGGAACAGGCACGCGCTTCGGCCGCTGTTCCCGACGACGGCCCGCCCGGCGCTGTCGATGCGCGCTATTGCGCCCCGCCCTCGCCGCCTTCGTCCCTGCCCTTGCCTTTGCCCTGCTGCCGCTGCCACTGCGCATCGAGGTCGCGCAGGTGGCGCAGCTTGTCGCCGATCTTGCCTTCCAGCCCGCGCGGGGTGGGCTGGTACCAGCCCTGGCGCCTGAGGTCATCGGGGAAGTAATGCTCGCCGGCAGCATAGGCCTCCGGCTCGTCGTGCGCGTAGCGGTAGGCGTGGCCGTGGCCCAGCTCTTTCATCAGCTTGGTCGGGGCGTTGCGCAGGTGGACCGGCACGCCGCGCGACTTGTCCTTCGCCACGAAGGCGCGCGCGGCGTTGTAGGCGTTGTAGCCCGCGTTGGACTTGGGCGCGACTGCGAGGTAAATCAGCGCCTGCGCCAGCGCGAGTTCGCCTTCGGGCGAGCCCAGCCGCTCGTAGGTCTCGGCCGCGTCAAGCGTGATGCGGGCGGCACGCGGATCCGCCAGGCCGATGTCTTCCCATGCCATGCGCACGATGCGGCGCGCCAGGTAGCGCGGATCGGCGCCGCCGTCGAGCATGCGGCAGAACCAGTACAGCGTGGCGTCCGGGTCGGAGCCACGCACCGATTTATGCAGCGCGCTGATCTGGTCGTAGAAGGCGTCGCCGCCCTTGTCGAAGCGCCGCAGGTTCTCCGACAAGGCGCTGCCCAGCAGCGCCTTGTCGATGATGGCCGCGCCGGCGCTGCGCGCGGCACGCGCCACGATCTCGATATTGTTGAGCAGCTTGCGGCCGTCGCCATCGGCGGAGGCCACGGTCAGCTGCAGCGCCTCGTCCTCCCACTGCAGGCCGCCCAGTTCCTCGCCGGCGCGGCGCGCCAACTGCGTCAGCTCATCGTCATCCAGGCTCTTGAGCACATACACCGCGGCGCGCGACAGCAAGGCGCCGTTGACCTCGAAGGACGGGTTCTCCGTGGTGGCGCCGATAAAGGTGAACAGCCCGCTTTCCACGTGCGGCAGGAAGGCATCCTGCTGGCTCTTGTTGAAGCGGTGGACTTCGTCCACGAAGACCAGCGTGCGCCGGCCGTGGGCGCGGTATTGCTCGGCGCGCTCGACCGCCTCGCGGATGTCCTTGACGCCCGAGAGCACTGCCGACAGCGCAATGAACTCGGCATCGAAGGCCGTGGCCATCAGCCGCGCCAGCGTGGTCTTGCCCACACCGGGCGGGCCCCACAGGATCATGGAGTGCGGCTCGCCGGATGCGAACGCCACCCGCAACGGCTTGCCGACGCCAAGCAGGTGTTGCTGGCCGATCACCTCGTCGATGTTGCGTGGGCGCAGGCGCTCGGCCAGGGGTTGTAGGGAACGATCGGGAGCTTCGGAAAACAGCGTGTCCGCCACGGTATTCAGGCCTTTATGTCGGGGCAGGCGCGCACGGTGCGAACCGCTGCGCCTCGGAACCTGACAGTGTAGACCATCGCGCGTGGCGGCCCGCTCGGGCGAGCGCTTTAGCGCGCGGCGCGCTCGTTGCGCATGAAGGCATCCAGCACGCCGGCCCGCGCGCTGCCCACGCGCGCGCGCCACGCGGTTACCGCCCCCGCGCCGGCCTCGCGCAGTGCCTGCTGCACGGCCGCGGCAGGGCTTGCCTGGATGGTCACGCCGTTCGCGCGCATGCGCGCGGCGTTCTCTTCCAGCCGGGTACCCAGGCGCGTCCACTGCCGTTGCTCGGTAGCCTGCGCGGCGGCATCCACGGCGGCGCGCAACGCGCCCGGCAGGGCCGCGTAAGCGGCCGCGTTGATCGTGGTAAAGGACAGCGGCATGGCATAGCCAATGGCCGTGAAGTTGGGCAGGTAATCCCATAACTTGCGCCCCGCGCCGCCGTCGCCCGAGGACAGCACCGCGTTGACCGAACCGTCTTTCAGGCGCGGCATGGCGTCGGCAAAGGACAGGCTGGTGGCCTGCGCGCCGGCAGCGTGCATGACCTCGGTGGAAGTCTCGTCGTAGGTGCGTGCCGACAGCGCGCGCAGGTCGGCCAGCGTAGCGACCGGATTGCGCGACCACAACCCGGTCGGCGGCCACGGCGTGACATACAGCAGATG
Organism: Cupriavidus sp. 01L45; assembly: GCF_056399885.1. Taxonomy (NCBI): domain Bacteria; kingdom Pseudomonadati; phylum Pseudomonadota; class Betaproteobacteria; order Burkholderiales; family Burkholderiaceae; genus Cupriavidus; species Cupriavidus sp. 01L45. The sequence continues at coordinate 38,486 of NZ_JBFTSG010000017.1, forward strand.
CTGCCCCTGCGCCTCGAAGGCCCGTGCGTAATCCGCGCGGGCCAGTTCGGCCAGGCGCCGGGCGGACTCCACCGAGGTCGCGACGAAAGGCAGCGAAGACAGCAGGAACAGGGGATCGACCGCGCCCAGCGCGCCACCGAAGGCGTCCCCGCCCTCCAGCCGCCCTTCTTTCACCGCTGCGGGCATCTGCGCGGACTTGACGCCCGCGCTGGCATCGAAGCTGGGCATCACCTCGATGGCGCCAGCCGTGCGCGTCTTCACCTCTTCGGCGAACGTGGCCAGCCCTTCGCCCGGCATGGCGCTGGCCGGATATTCGGTGGCCATGCGCCACGCCGTGGGGGTGGCGGCGGGCTGCGCCCAGCCCTGTCCGGCGCCACAGGCAAGCAGGGTGAGCAGCACGCCGCCGCGCAGCAGTTGACGGCGCAGCGGCCGGGACGCGCGCTTCAGGGAAGCAGACATGGTGGAAAGTCCTGGGGTCGTGGGGTAGTGAAGCCGTCGTATCCAAAAGGACCGACAAGAAGGGCAAGCGAGCTGCCAAATGCCCGCCGGCGTACACTCAGCCGCGCCGGAACGCCACGACATCCTCCACCTCCACACGGATGCCGATGCGCTCGCCGAGCGCATGATCGTGGTGCGAAGGCACCAGCGACAACACCTGCCCGCCGCCAGCCAGGCGCAGCGTGTACAGGATATCGGCTCCGCGAAAGGCTTTGTGCAGGATCTCGGCCTGCAACGGGCTGGCGTCGTCATGCACGATATCGTCGGGGCGAATCAGCACGTCCACCTCGGTGGTGGCGGGCGGCACGCCAAGCGGCTCACGGCTTTGCAGCGTGCCCAGCTCAAGCGTGACCACGTGCGGACTGGCGAGACGGCCCGGCATCAGCACGCCCTGGCCAATGAAGTCCGCAACCACGCGCGTGGCCGGCCGGTGATAGAGGTTGTGCGCGCTGTCCCACTGTTCGATCGCGCCGGCATGCATCACGCCGATCTCGTCAGCCATGGCGAAGGCCTCGTGCTGGTCGTGCGTGACGAGGATGGCGGTGGTGCCCTGAGCCTTGAGAATGTCGCGCACCTCCAGGCTCAGGCGTTCGCGCAGTTCGATATCCAGATTGGAGAATGGCTCGTCGAGCAGCAGCAATTCGGGACGCGGCGCCAGCGCCCGCGCCAGTGCCACGCGTTGCTGCTGGCCGCCCGACAGCTCATGCGGAAACTTGCCGCCGGAGCCGGCCAGCCCCACCAGCGCCAGCATCTCCCCGACCCGCGCGGCGCGTTCGCCGCGGCGCATGGCATGCAGCCCGAAGGCGATGTTGTCGGCCACGCTCAGGTGCGGGAACAAGGCGTAGTCCTGGAACACCATGCCGATGCGACGGTGCTCCGGCGCCACGGCAAAACCCGGCGACGACATCACCGTCCCCTGGAGCAGGATGCGCCCTTCGCGCAACGGCTCGAACCCTGCGATTGCGCGCAGCACGGTGGTCTTGCCGCAGCCGCTGGGCCCGAGCAGGCAGGCGATACTGCCGCGCGCCAGGGTAAAGGACAGGCCGTTGACGACGGCATGCCCGCCGAATCCATGATGGATGCGATCAACCACGATCACGGTGTCGGCTCGTGCTTGCTCGGACGAATTGGGAAGCGGGTGGCTTGGCATGCCGAGCATTATATGGAGGGCGGGCCCATCTGTGTGCCGCGCATGTATGCAGGCCGCCCTGCATGCATTGCTAGAATGCTGGGCCCGGCTATCGAAGCACCATGCTCGAATCACGCTGGCCCCGGGCGTCCCTGCCGGGATCGTCCGACCGGGCCTGCCAGCGGGCCTCATCCTCCCACGCACCATCACAGTCATCCAAGCCGCCACCGAATGAGCCTGCTTCGACYCAGCCCTACCAGCCGCCTGCACCCCCTCGCCCTAGTCGCCGGCCTGGCCGCACTGCTGATCGCGCTGCCGATCGCGCAGGTGGCCAGCAGCCTGCTCACGCCCAGCGGCGACACCTGGCGGCACCTCGCCGACACGGTGCTGGCCGAGTACGTGGTCAATACCTTGTGGCTGCTGGCCGGGGTCTGTGCCGGCGTGCTGCTGCTCGGCGTACCCACCGCCTGGCTGGTCAGCACCTACCGCTTTACCGGACGGGCATGGCTGGAATGGGCCCTCGTGCTGCCGCTGGCGATGCCCGCCTATGTCATCGCCTACGCTTATACCGATGCGCTGCAGTTCGCGGGCCCGGTGCAAAGCTGGCTGCGCGAGCTGACCGGCTGGCGCGCGCGCGAGTACTGGTTTCCGGATATCCGCTCGCTGGGCGGCGCCATCGCGCTGTTCACGCTGGTGCTCTATCCCTATGTCTACCTGACCGCGCGCGCGGCCTTCCTGCAGCAAACCCTGAACACGCTGGAGGCGGCGCGTCTGCTTGGCTATGGCACCTGGGGCAGCGTATGGCGCATCATGCTGCCGCTCGCGCGCCCCGGCATCGTCGCCGGCACCGCGCTCGCGCTGATGGAAACGCTGGCCGATTTCGGCACCGTGGCCTACTTCGGCATCCCGACCTTTTCCACCGGCATCTACCGCGCGTGGTTCTCGCTGGGCGACAAGAACGCAGCGGCCCAGTTGTCCGCCTTCATGCTGGTGTTCGTGATCGGCATCCTGCTGGCCGAACGCATCAGCCGCGGCCGTGCCCGCGTGCACGGCGGCCAGCGCCGCGCTCCGGCCTACCGGCTGCATGGCTGGCGGGCCGCGCTGGCGCTGCTGGTGTGCGTGCTGCCCGTGCTACTGGGTTTTGCCATCCCGGCGCTGATGCTGTGCAAGATGGCGCTGGCCGAGGGCGATGCGAAGTTCGGGCCGCGCTTTATAGGGCTGGTGCGCAACAGCTTCCTGCTGGCCAGCGTCACCGCGCTGGTAGCCGTGCTGGCCGCGCTGTTGATCGGCTATGCGGGACGTGGCATTGCCGCCGGCCGGGGCTGGCTGTTGCGCGCGCTCACGCGGGTGTGCGGCATGGGCTATGCCCTGCCCGGCTCGGTGGTGGCGGTGGGCGTGCTGGTGCCGGTGGCGCGGCTGGACAATGCCGTTTCGTCCTGGCTGCAACAGCATCTGGGATGGTCGGCCGGGCTCTTGCTGACCGGCGGCATTGCCGCGCTGGTCTATGCCTACCTGGTCCGCTTCCTGGGCGTGGCCCTGCAAACCGTCAACGCTGGCCTGGTCAAGATCACGCCAGGCATGGATGCGGCATCGCGCAGCCTGGGCCACGGCCCCGGCGCCACGTTGCGGCGCGTGCACCTGCCGATGCTACGTGGCAGCCTGCTGACCGCGGCGCTGATCGTCTTCGTCGATGTCATGAAGGAGTTGCCCGCCACCTTTGTGATGCGGCCGTTCAATTTCGATACGCTCGCGGTACAGGCCTACAATCTGGCATCCGACGAGCGCCTTGCCGAAGCCGCCACGGCGTCGCTGGTGATCGTGGCGGTGGGCCTGCTGCCGGTGATCCTGCTGTCGCGCTCGATACGGCGGGAGGCGCGGGAGTAACCCACAGGGATCGCCTGCAGAAACAGGTGCGAATACTCCTAAATTTCTTCAACGTATTGCCGATATCTCACTAGTCCGAAGCTGCGCCCCGGCTCGCCGCCCCCTTCCCGCGCGTGCCGGGCGGCCTGCCCCCGCCGCTGGCGTGCTTCGCGCCGCATCATGACTGTGCCGCCCGCAATCGTTGCCCGGCACTTGTTCGCAGCGACTTCAGAGAGTGTTATGCAGCTTCGTTACCGCATGCTCGTGTTCAAGCTGAACCGGCTGAACCCGCAAGACCGGGTCAGCGCCGTCGAGGAAATCGCCCTGGCGGGCCAACTGGCGGAGCAACTGGAAAAGCCAGGCATGGTCGAGCGCGTGGTGGCGGACCTGTTCGATCACGATAATTCCCATGTCAGGCGCATCGCGCTCAACGCGGTAAGGCGCGCGCACGGCTACCTGCAGACCGATATCTCGCTTGCCCTGCTGCGCAAGCTCCGCGACCCCGAGCCATGGCTGCGCCACGACGCTGCCTGGATCCTCCATGAGGCCGGGCTGGACAGCCCGCACATCCGCGCGGCACTGCGCCAACTGGCCGGCCCGGTCATGCTGCCTTACGACCAGGCGCGCGCCCGCGCCAATCCCTCCGACGCGATGCTGCACGCCCAGGTGCGCGCGCGGCAAGCACTGGACGTGCTGCTGGCACGCCAGACCGCAGGCGCCGTGGTGGCCAAGCTGCCGTACGCGGATGGCACCTTGGGCCACTCGCACACGCGGCGGCGCGAGCACTTGAAACTGACCTTCGAGAAGCACAGGGAGCGTGGCGCAAAGCTGCGCTTCCGGCGCCTGGAAAGCGGGGAAAACAAGGCCGCGGGCGCCTTGCAGCCGAAGCAGAAGGCCCCCGCATGAAAAATGGCGGCTTGCGCCGCCATTCCCGTCCCGCCCAGTCAGACCGCGCTTACTTGTAACCAGCCTTGTCCGCTACCTTCTGTGCTTGCGGCTGGTACTTGCCCAACTCAGCAACATTGATCTTGTCCGCCTTGAAGCTGCCCATGGCTTCGAGTGCCGGATTGCTGATCTTCACGCTTTCCACCACCGGCCACTCGTTATTGCCATCGGCAAAATAGCGCTGCGCCTCGTCGCTTGCCAGGTACTCCAGGAACGCGCGCGCCGATGCCTTGTTGGGCGCATGCTTGAGCATGCCGCCGCCAGAGATGTTCATATGCACGCCCTGGCTGGCCTGGTTGGGCCACACGACGCCCAGCTTCTCCGCCACGGCCTTGTCCTCGGGCTTGGCCGACTTCAGGATGCGGGCGATGTAGTAGGTATTGGCGACCGCGATATCGCATTCGCCGGCGGCCACCGCCTTGAGCTGGTCGGTATCGCCGCCCTTGGGCGCGCGCGCCAGGTTGGCCACCACACCGCGCGTCCATTGCTCCGTCCTGGCCTCGCCATCGTGGGCAATCAGGCTGGACATCAGCGACAGGTTGTAGACGTGCCCGCTGGAACGGATGCACAGCTTGCCCTTCCACTTGGGATCGGCCAGGTCTTCATAGCTCTTGATGTCGCCGGGCTTGACTGCCGCCTTGTTGTAGGCGATCACGCGGGCCCGCGCCGAGAAACCGAACCAGTCGCCGTTCGGGTCGCGGTAGTTGGCGGGAATGCGCGAGTCCAGCACGCTCGATTTGAGTGGCGCGAACACGCCCGCCTGCTGGGCTCGCCACAGGCGGCCGATGTCGACCGTGATGAACACGTCGGCGGGGCTGTTCGCACCCTCGCTCTTGATGCGCTCCAGCAGCGGGTCTTCCTGGCCTTCGATGCGGTTGATCTTGATGCCGGTCTGCTTGGTGAAATTGGCGTAGAGCGCTTCGTCGGTCTGGTAATGGCGTGCCGTGTAAAGGTTCAGCACTTTTTCCTGTGCGCTCGCGGCGAGCGGCAGCGCCAACACGGCAAGCGCGGCGGCGCGCGGCAGCAAGTGACGGAATACGGTCATGACTCTCCCCCTGGATGATGTTCTGCTTCGCCCTGGAGGTGCAGTGGAAGCATCCTCACACAAGACGAACAAGGAACAATAATCATTCCTATTTCGGAGGTCAAGTTACAACGTTGTAATGTTGGAAGGCCCCGGGCGGGGCCATTCAGGCCGGATCATTACGCGGCATCACCATCGTGCCTCGCCCCGCCACCCGGATTCAGGCGCCGGCGCGCTCCACCAGCACTTTCATGGCATCGGCAGGCAGCGGCCCATGGCAGGTCCGTTCTCCGCTGCCCTTGCTGACGACCAGCCAGACCTTGCCCGGAGAACCCGCCGGATGCAGCAGCCAGGCCGGTCCGCGGCCGCTGCCGGTTGGGTGGAGGTCTTCCAGCACGCCACTGCTGGTCGATTGCAGCAACGCGGCGCAATCGTTGGCGCTTGCCTGCGTGGCGGTGAGGAAATCCGGATTGGCGAGCACTTCGGGCAAGGCGGTGTCGGAGGCGCGCAGGAAGGCATCGACATCGAAATGCTTGCTGGCGCCGTTCTGGCCCGCGCAGGCGGCGAGCAGCACGGCCACCGCGATGCCGGCGACGGCGCCGCCACGGCGCCGGGCCAGCCGGGAGAGGGAAGCTCGGATCATGGCAGGCCTCATTGCTTCAACACATCGGCGCCCTTGGGCACCGTGAACCGGAAGGTGTCGGCGGGCAGCGAGGGGTTCTTCTGCATCGCGCTGAACGTCAGCAGCGTCGTATTGCCGAACGCATCGCGCAATTCCATCGCCTCCAGGTTGCCGGCCTTGAAGCCGATGCCGATGCGTTCGAACTGTGTGTCCTTGGACCTGGGCGTCAGTTCGATCCACTCTACGCCGTCGCGGGTGGGACCGTTCTTCACGGCGAAGTTCTTTTCCAGGTCATTGCTGCCGAACAGGATCGCGGCGGGGCTCGAACCCAGGGCGCCGTCGAGCTTGCGCTCGGTCACCTGGTTCAGGTCCTTGTCGTAGATGTAGAGCGTCTGGCCATCGGCCTGCAGCAGCTGGTCGTAAGGCTTGACATAGCGCCAGGTGAACTTGCCCGGACGCGAAAACGCGAAAGTGCCGCTGGAGGTGCTGGCCACCTTGAGGCTGTCGCCCTGCCCTTTGACCTGGCGCTGGGTGAACTCGCCCCTGGCGCTCTTGACGCCCGCGACGAAGGCCTGGAGCTGGTCGGTGCCGGCAGCCATGGCCGCGCTTGCCGCCAGCGACAGCATGGCTGCCGCGGCACATGCCGACACGAGAATGCGGATTCGCATGGTTTGTCCTTGCTTGGTGGAGGGGGGGCGGCGCCAATGCGGCAGCGCCGCCTGTCCGGTTAGAGCCCTGGGCGCATGGCGGATTCCGCAACCATGTGCTTCGCGCGTAACAGCATGTTACGCGCGGCGGCTCATTCTTCTTCGCGGGCGGTGCCGGCCGGGGCCAGGATGTCGCGATTGCCGTTGCCGGACATGGCGGAAACCAGGCCGGCCTTTTCCATGTCCTCGAGCAGCCGCGCGGCGCGGTTGTAGCCGATGCGCAGGTGGCGCTGCACCAGGGAGATCGATGCGCGGCGGTTCTTCAGCACCACGTCGACGGCCTGGTCGTAGAGCGGATCGGCCTCGCCGCCGCCACCGCCGATGCCGGCGCCGCCGCCCATGCTGTCGCCGCCCAGGTCGCCCTCGGCCACGCCGCCTTCGAGAATGCCCTCGATATAGTTGGTCTCCCCGCCTTCCTTGAGCTTCTCGACCACGCGATGCACTTCCTCATCGGAAACAAAGGCGCCGTGGACGCGGATCGGCAAGCCGGTGCCGGGCGCCAGGTAGAGCATGTCGCCCATGCCCAGCAGCGCCTCCGCGCCCTGCTGGTCCAGGATGGTGCGCGAATCGATCTTGCTGCTGACCTGGAAGGCGATGCGGGTCGGCACATTGGCCTTGATCAGGCCGGTAATCACATCGACCGACGGCCGCTGCGTGGCCAGCACGAGATGGATGCCGGCGGCGCGGGCCTTCTGCGCGATACGCGCGATCAGCTCTTCCACCTTCTTGCCCACCACCATCATCAGGTCGGCCAGCTCGTCGATGACGATCACGATCATCGGCACTTTTTCGAGCGGCTCGGGCGCGTCCGGGGTCAGGCTGAACGGGTTGGGAATCTTCTCCTCGCGCGCGGCGGCTTCGTCGATCTTCTTGTTGTAGCCGGCCAGGTTGCGCACGCCGAGCTTGCTCATCAGCTTGTAGCGCCGCTCCATCTCTCCGACCGCCCAGTTGAGGGCGTTGCCGGCCTGGCGCATATCCGTCACCACCGGGCACAGCAAGTGCGGGATGCCTTCGTAGACGCTCATTTCGAGCATCTTGGGGTCGATCAGGATCAGCCGAACCTGCTCTGCCTTGGCCTTGTACAGCAGCGACAGGATCATGGCGTTGATGCCCACCGACTTGCCGGAGCCGGTGGTGCCGGCCACCATGCAGTGCGGCATCTTGGCCAGGTCCGCCACCATCGGCTTGCCGGCGATGTCCTTGCCCAGCGCCATGGTGAGGTTCGATGCGCTCTCGTTGTAGACCTGCGAGCCGAGGATCTCGGACAGCCGTACCGTCTGGCGCTTGGGGTTGGGCAGTTCCAGCCCCATGTAGACCTTGCCGGGAATGGTTTCCACCACCCGGATGGAAACCAGCGACAGCGACCGCGCCAGGTCGCGCGCCAGGTTGACCACCTGGCTGCCCTTGACGCCGGTGGCCGGCTCGATCTCGTAGCGGGTGATGACCGGACCCGGGTAGGCCGCCACCACCTTGACCTCGACGCCGAAATCCTTGAGCTTCTTCTCGATCAGGCGCGAGGTGAATTCCAGCGTCTCGGCGCTGACGGTTTCCTGGTGCGTCGGGATGGGGTCCAGCAGCGCCAGCGGCGGCAGGTCGGAGTCCTGGATATCGGCGAACAGCGGCTGTTGCTTCTCGCGCTCCACCCGCTCGTGCTTGGGCACCGCCTGCGGCCGCACGATCTGCACCGGCGCCGCCTCCTCGATCTTGACCCGCTGCACTTCCACGGTTTCGGTGCGCACGACCTTGGCCGCCTCGCCGATGATGCGGTCCTGCTTGCTCTCGCGGCGCGCCTTGAAGCCGAGGAAGAGGTTCTCGACAAAGCCGCCGATGTGCTCGGCCACCGACAGCCACGAGAAATGGAAGAACAGCGACAGGCCGATGGCCAGCGTCAGCAGCAGCAGCAGGGTCGCGCCGGTAAATCCCAGCGCCATCTGCATCCAGCCGCCCAGCAGGTCGCCCAGCACGCCGCCGGGGGCGCGCGGCAGCGCCGAGCGCAGCGGATACATGCGGATGGCTTCCAGGCCCATGCTGGCGGTCAGCGACAGGCCAAAGCCGATCCAGCTCACCACCAGCCCCTGGCGCGCCTCGCCGTTGCGCTCGGGCAGCTCGGCGGTCAGCGCGCGCCAGCCGCGCCAGCAGCGGCGTACCAACAGCACCGCCCACCAGTAGGCGGAGAAGCCGAAGATAAAGAACAGCACGTCGGCCATCCAGGCGCCCACGCGGCCGCCCAGGTTGTGGATGTCGGCCACCTGGTTGGCGTGCGACCAGCCGGGGTCCGCCTTGCTGTAGCTGGCCAGGATGCAGACGAAGGCCAGTGTGACAGCCAGCAACAGGAACCAGCGCACTTCGCCCAGCAGCTTGCCGATGCGCGAGGGCAGCGCGGATGGATCGGTACGTGTTGTCGTAGTAGCTCGGGCCATGCCTGGGTCTGGGTTACCGTGTGAAGTTTGGTTTGCCGGCCATTTTAACCTTGGCCGGGGCTATCGCTCCCATTGGAATTTGCAACAGTGAGCAAACGCCGGTCCACTTATAATGCTGGTTTCGATTCACGCTGGCGCGCACCAAGGCGCACCAGCCATAGGAAAGCATCATGGCCAAACACGCAAAAGTGCTGATTCTCGGTTCCGGCCCCGCCGGCTATACCGCTGCCGTCTACGCGGCCCGCGCCAACCTCCAGCCGGTGCTGATCACCGGCCTGGCCCAGGGTGGCCAGCTGATGACCACGACCGACGTGGAAAACTGGCCAGCCGATGCCAACGGCGTGCAAGGCCCGGAACTGATGCAGCGCTTCCTGGAGCATGCCGAGCGCTTCAACACCGAAATCATCTTCGATCACATCCATACCGCCAAGCTGACCGAACGCCCGATCCGCCTGGTCGGCGATGCCGGTGAATACACCTGCGATTCGCTGATCATCGCTACCGGCGCCTCGGCCCAGTACCTCGGCCTGCCATCGGAAGAACTGTTCATGGGCCGCGGCGTGTCGGCCTGCGCAACTTGCGACGGATTCTTCTACAAGAACCAGGAAGTCGCGGTTGTCGGCGGCGGCAATACCGCGGTGGAAGAAGCGCTCTACCTGTCGCATATCGCCAGCAAGGTCACCCTGATCCACCGCCGCGACAAATTCCGCGCCGAGCCGATCCTGGTCGACCGCCTGCTCCAGCGCGAGAAGGAAGGCCGCATCGAAATCCGCTACAACACCGTGCTGGACGAGGTGGTGGGCGACGAATCCGGCGTGACCGGCGTCAAGCTGCGCGATGCTCAGGGCGACAAGACCGAAGAACTCAAGCTGGCGGGCGTGTTCATCGCCATCGGCCACAAGCCCAATACCGACCTGTTCGAGGGCCAGYTCGACATGCGCAACGGCTATATCGTGACCAAGACCGGCCTGGCCGGCGATGCCACGGCTACCAGCATCCCCGGCGTGTTCGCCGCCGGCGACGTGCAGGACCACATCTACCGCCAGGCCATCACCAGCGCCGGCACGGGCTGCATGGCAGCGCTGGACGCCCAGCGTTACGTGGAAGCGCTGCAGTAAGCGCCTGCCCCCGGCACCTGCCGCACTGTGATTCGCTGCGCACAGCGATCACCGTGCCGYGGGCGCCCGGATAAATGGCCGCGCGAGCCCTTGGGCGCGACGCCAGTCCCGCCCGTCTGCACTACCTCCCCCCACTTTATAATCACGCCGAGCACCCCGGAGAATTCCATGACGCACGGCGCAAAGAAACCCGCCAGCCCGCCCAAGCGCTTCGGCCTGACCGACCTGGCTGGCCTGCGCGAATCCCTCAAGGCTGACACCGAGCGGCGCGAAGCCGAACGCCGCGAGGCGGAAAGCGTCGCCCAGCGCGCACGCGAGGAGGCTGACGTCTTCCGCAGCAGCGTGGGCAACGTCAGCGCCCTGCGCGACCGTAACCGCATCACGCCCACGCCGCGCCACCCCGCGCCGGTACCGGTACAAACCCAGCTGGACGACAAGGCCGTGCTGGCCGCATCGCTTTCCGACGAATTCGACGTCGAGAACCTGCTGGATACCGATGAAACCCTGTCGTTCCGCCGGCCGGGCATCGGCATGGACGTGGTCAAGAAGCTGCGCCGCGGCGAATGGGTGCCCCAGGACAAGATCGACCTGCACGGCCTGCGCAGCGACGAAGCGCGCGAGGTGCTGGCCGAGTTCGTGCGGCGCTCGGTCAAGCGCGGCGTGCGCTGCGTGCGCGTGATCCACGGCAAGGGCAACGGCTCGCCGGACAAGACGCCGGTGCTCAAGGGCAAGGTGCGCAGCTGGCTGGTACAGAAGGAAGAAGTGCTGGCCTTCGTTCAGGCGCGCGGTGCCGAGGGTGGCTCCGGCGCGCTGATGGTGCTGCTGCGCCAGCCGCACGCCTGAGGCCGCGCGCACGATGCATCTGCCGCTCGATCTCCTGATGGGGCGGTTGCCCCTGATCCTGCATGTCATGGAAGTGGTGGGCGTGCTCGCCTTCGCCGTCTCCGGCGTGGTCGACGCGCGCAAGCAGCGCTTCGATGCCGTGGGTACGTTTGTGGTGGCGTTCGCCACCGCCTTCGGCGGCGGCACGGTGCGCGACGTGCTGCTGGACCGCCGGCCCTTCTACTGGGTCGACCACGAAGGCTATGTGATCCTGATCTTCGTCATGTCGCTCGGCGCTTCGTTCGTGCTGCGGGTAGTCAGCCGGGTGGCGTCCGAGCGCACCATGATCACGGCCGATGCGATCGGCCTCGGGCTGTTTTCCGTCACCGGCACGTCGCTCGCGCTGGTGGCGCAGATGACGCCTACCGTGGCGGTCATGATGGGCATCATTTCCTCGGTGTTCGGCGGCGTGGTGCGCGATGTGCTGTGCAACGAGGTGCCGATGATCCTGCGCGACAGGTCGCCTTATGCCACCTGTGCCTTTGTCGGTTGCTGGGTCTATGTCGGCCTGACCTGGGTGCGGGCCGAGCAGGAACTGGCCCTGCTCGCGGGCGCGATCACCATCACGGCGACGCGCCTGCTGTGCGTGCGCTTCGGCTGGAAGCTGCCGAGCTAGCCGGGCAATCCGGGCGCCCCTCCCCCGGGACCGCCAGGATTGCGCCGGTGCTGAATTGCCTGCGCGGAGCGCTTAGACGGCGGCCTCGTCCTGCTCGCCGGTGCGGATGCGGATCACTCGCTCGATCTCGGTGACGAAGATCTTGCCGTCGCCGATCTTGCCGGTGTGCGCCGCCTTGACGATGGCGTCGAGCACGGTATCGAGCTGGTTCTCGGCAACCACGACCTCGATCTTGATCTTGGGCAGGAAATCGACCACGTACTCGGCGCCGCGGTACAGCTCGGTATGCCCTTTCTGGCGGCCAAAGCCCTTCACCTCGGTTACCGTCAACCCGGTCACGCCGATGTCAGCCAGCGCCTCGCGCACTTCGTCCAGCTTGAACGGTTTGATGATGGCGGTAATCTGCTTCATTTTGGCCCCTTATATAGTCGTTGGTTAGTGAGAGAGTTTAGCCTGCCCGGCGGGTTGCCGGATGTTGCCTGCCGCACCGCGCCATTTCCGGTAGACTCAACCGGCCCTGCCGCCCGCGCAAAGCTCGCGCGGCGCGGACAGCCATGGCGGAACAAGGCCCTGGCCGGCGCCACCGAGGCGTCGGCAGCAGGCAAATGATGAGCGGATCTAGCGCAATGCAGTCTGAATCTTGCAAGCCGGGACCGGACCACCCTGACGCAAGCCCCCCAGGGGCGGCTGCGGCACAAGGCGGACAGGAACACGAGCGGATGGAGAATTATCGCACGCAGATCGTTTTCGATCTGTCCGAGCTGCCGGCGGCCACATGGGATGCCCTGGTGGCGGCGCAGCCCGGCGCCACGCCGTTCCTGCGCCACGCCTTCCTGCACGCCCTGCACGCCAGCGGCAGCGCCTGCGACGAAACCGGCTGGAGCCCGCGCTACCTGACCCTGTGGGCTCCGCACGAAGGCGGCGGCGAGCGCCTGGTGGCGGCCATGCCGCTGTACGCGAAATCGCACTCGTATGGCGAATACGTGTTCGACTGGGCCTGGGCCGACGCCTATGCGCAGCACCGCCTTCCCTACTACCCAAAGCTGCTGTCCGCGATCCCCTTCACGCCCGTCCAGGGCGCGCGGCTGCTGGCCAAGGACGTGGGCGCGCGCCGTGTCCTGCTGCAAACCGCGCTGGCGGTGGCGGAGCAAAGCCAGTTGTCATCCCTGCATGTGCTCTTCCCGGACGAGCATGAGGCCGCGTTGATGGCAGACGCCGGCATGCTGATGCGGCATGGCGTGCAGTTCCACTGGACCAACCCGGGCTATGAGAGCTTCGAGGCGTTCCTGGCCACGCTCTCGCAAAAGAAGCGCAAGAACATCCGCGCCGAACGGCGCCGCGTGGCGGAAGCTGGCATCACCTTCCGCCAGTTGCGGGGCGCGGAGATCGGCGACGACGAATGGCGCTTCTTCCATCGCTGCTATCGCCAGACCTACCGCGAGCATCATTCCACGCCCTATCTGAACCTGGACTTCTTCCGGCGCATCGGTGCCGCCATGCCGGAGAACCTGCTGCTGGTGGTGGCCATGCGTGCCGGCCAGCCGATCGCCGCCTCCCTGGTGGTCTACGACGGCGACCCCGCACGCAGCACCTTGTTCGGGCGCTACTGGGGGGCGCTTGAGCACCACCCATGCCTGCACTTCGAGACCGCCTACTACCAGCCTCTGGAATTCTGCATCGCGCAGGGTATCCGCACCTTCGAAGGCGGCGCGCAGGGCGAACACAAGATGGCGCGCGGATTCCTGCCGGTCGCGACCCGCTCCGCCCACTGGCTGGCGCATCCGTCCTTCGCCGATGCCGTCGAGCGCTTCCTCGTGCGCGAGCGCCAGGGCATCGACGCCTACCTGGACGAACTCAACGACCGCACGCCGTTTGCCCGCGGCTGAAGCCGGCCATGGCTGGCCGGCTTGCCGCGTCAACGCCACATGCGCCGCAGCGTGTTGTCGCCCAGCATGTAGTGGTGGAACAGCGCGGCCACCGCATGCAGCCCGATCACCGTGTAGAAGGCGGTACCCAGCGTTTCATGGATTTCCTTGAGGGCATCCTTCAGGTCCGCGTTCTGCGCCACCAGCGAGGGCAGTTCGATGCCGAGCCCCGGCAGCGTCATCAGGTGGCCACCCGCGTTGAGGGCCAGCAGGCCCAGCACGGGCTGTATGAAGATAAACAGATAAAGCAGGAGGTGCATGGCGCCGCCCAGCAGATGCATCCAGCGCGGGCCGGGCTCGGGCGCCGGCGCCCCGCCCATCAGGCGCCACAGCAGGCGCGGCACCGCCAGCACAATCACCAGCGCGCCAGCCCACTCGTGGACCGACATCGACAGGGCGCGGGCGGCGCTGCCTTTTGCGGTAAAGCCCTTGAGTTCGATCGCGGCGTACGCGGTGGCAATCAGCAGGAACACCGCCCAGTGGAAGAAGACCGCCAGACCGGAATAGCGAACCGTCGCGGATGGCTTCGAAGAGGTAACGTACATGGGGATTGGCAGTCTTTCTGCCGAGTTGTTCTGTGATTGGAGCTTAACCCACAGGCTTCATGGTGTCTTTGGCCTCCATCAAACCCGACGCAACAAAAAACCCCGCCGTGGCGGGGTTCGTTCAGCTGCGGTTCAGCCAGGCGCGGGAAACGGCCATGACCGACCCTGCGGCGCGCCGCCCGGGGCGGCGAAGGCTTACTTCGTGTAGTTGGCCACGCCGTCGGTGATTTCCTTGTGGGCTTCCTCGATGCCGGCCCAGCCTTCCACCTTGACCCACTTGCCCGCTTCGAGTGCCTTGTAGTTCTCAAAGAAGTGCTTGATCTGGTCCAGCAGGTTCTGCGGCACGTCGGATAGGCCCTTCATGAAGGCGGTGGCCGGCGACAGCTTGTCCAGGGGCACGGCGATCAGCTTGGCATCCACACCCGACTCGTCGGTCATCTTGAGCATGCCCAGCGCGCGGCAACGCACGACGGCACCGGCCAGGATCGGGAACGGCGAGAGCACCAGCACGTCGACGGGGTCGCCGTCGCCCGACAGGGTCTGCGGAACAAAACCGTAGTTGGCGGGATAGCGCATGCCGGTGCCGATGAAACGGTCGACGAAGAGCAGGCCGGTTTCCTTGTCGGCTTCATACTTCACCGGATCGCTCTGGGCGGAGATTTCAATGATGACGTTGAAATCGTTCGGGATGTCCTTGCCGGGGGAAACGAGGTTGAAGCTCATGCTTGCTCTCCAGATGCCTGTGTTTGAGGATGGCGGGCATTATAGCGGTTCGAAGCTGACCCGGGCCTGACGCCACGTGCCTTGCGCGCCTCGCGCGGTGAGTGATAATGCTGAATTGTCCCAATGACGCATCGACAGGCGCACTAACAGCCACAGGCTGACGGTCGCATCCAGCCGGAGCCATTTCAATGCACGCCCAGCACTTCGTTGCCAACCGCCTGATCGCGCCGGATTCCGGCATGCGCATCAAGGTATTCGACCCTTCCAGCGGCGAGCCCTTCGCCGAAATCGCCCGCGGCAACGCGGTCGACATCAATGTGGCCGTCCACGCCGCCCGCCAGGCCGCCGAAGGCGCCTGGGGCGCCATGGCGCCCGCCGAGCGCGCACGCCTGCTCAACCGCGTGGCGCTGACGCTGATCGAGCATGAAGCCGAACTCGCCGCGCTGGAAGCGCGCGACACCGGCAAGCCCTTGCGCCAGGCTGCCGCCGACGCGCGCGCCGTGGCGCGCTACTTTGAGTTCTACGCCGGCGCGGCCGACAAGCTGCACGGGCAGACCATTCCCTACCAGCCGGGCTTCACCGTGCTGACCGTGCGCGAGCCGCATGGCGTGACCGGCCACATCATCCCTTGGAACTACCCGCTGCAGATCTTCGGGCGCAGCGTCGGCGCGGCGCTGGCCACGGGCAATGCCTGCGTGGTCAAGCCCGCCGAGGACGCCTGCCTGTCGCTGCTGCGGGTGGCGGAGCTGGCGGCCGGGGCCGGCCTGCCCGAAGGCGCGCTCAATATCGTCACCGGCTATGGCCACGAAGCCGGCGCCGCACTAGCGCGCCACCCCGGCATCAACCACATCTCCTTCACCGGTTCGCCGCAGACCGGCAAGCTGATCGCGCAGATGGCAGCCGAGAACCACGTGCCGGTCACGCTGGAACTGGGCGGCAAGTCGCCCCAGATCGTGTTCGCCGACGCCGATGTCGATGCGCTGGTGCCGGTCATCGTCAACGGCATCGTGCAGAACGCCGGCCAGACCTGCTCGGCGGGCAGCCGCGTGCTGGTGGAACGCCCGCTCTACAATGCCGTGCTCGACCGCCTTGCCACGGTGTTCGAGTCCCTGCGCGTGGGTCCATCGGAGCTGGACCTTGAATGCGGCCCGCTGATCAACCGCAAGCAGCAACAGCGTGTATGGGACTTCGTTTCCGACGCGCAGCACGCCGGCATTACCGCGATGGCGCAAGGACAGATCGTGGCGGAAGCGCCGGAATCCGGCTACTACCAGGTGCCGATGCTGTTCCGCGACGTGCCGCCGGCGCACCGGCTGGCGCAGGAAGAAGTCTTTGGGCCGCTGCTGGCGGCAACGCCCTTCGACACCGAGGCCGAAGCCATCGCGCTCGCCAACGGCACCCCCTACGGGCTGGTCGCCGGCGTCTGGACCCGCGACGGCGCACGGCAACTGCGGCTGGCGCACAAGCTGCGCGCGGGCCAGGYCTTTATCAACAACTACGGTGCCGGCGGCGGGGTGGAACTGCCTTTCGGCGGCAGCGGGCAGTCCGGCCACGGCCGCGAGAAGGGCTTCGAAGCCCTGTACGGATTCACCACACTGAAAACCATCGCCATACAACATGGGTAATATCAACTTCCTGTCGGTCGCGTTCGCCATTTTCTTCTTCTGGATGGCGTGGCATGTCAGAAACAAACGCGCCACCAACCCCTCGGCCATGCCGCGCCTGCAGGTCTTCAAGCGCAAGTGGGGCGACACCGTGGGCGACCGCGTGCACTGGTGCCTCTATGTGGCCCTGCCCTTCCTGCTCGCGCTGATGATGGTCGCCAACGCGCTGCGCGGCCGCGGCCCGTTCGCGCACTAGCAGGCCGCTCCAACATGAGCCCGGCACCGTTGCCGCGAACGGCACGCTTGCCGGCCGCCCTGCCCGCGCAAGGCGGTGGCACCGGTGCGGCCATCGCATTCAACGCGGGGGGCCGCATGTAGCAGGCGGCGCCCCTCATCCAGCGGTATCGTGCAATCACAGAGAGTAAATCCCAGAGGAGACAGCATGACAACAACCGCAGTACACAGCGGCGCAGCCGACCCCACCTTCGAGGATGCCACCTACCGCAAGGTGAGCTGGCGTCTCGTTCCCTTCCTGCTGCTTTGCTACGTAGTGGCCTACCTGGACCGGGTCAACGTAGGTTTTGCCAAACTGCAGATGCTTAACGACCTGCAGTTCAGCGAGACCGTCTACGGGCTGGGCGCGGGCATCTTCTTCATCGGCTACTTCCTGTTCGAGGTGCCCAGCAACGTGATCCTGCACAGGGTGGGCGCGCGCATCTGGATTGCCCGGATCATGATCACCTGGGGGCTGATCTCGGCGGCGATGATGTTCGTCACCACGCCGACGATGTTCTACGTGCTGCGCTTCCTGCTTGGTATCGCCGAGGCTGGCTTCTTCCCCGGCATCATCCTCTACCTGACCTACTGGTACCCATCGCATCGGCGCGGGCGCACCACCACCTATTTCATGACTGCGGTTGCGCTTGCCGGCGTGATCGGCGGGCCGCTGTCGGGCTGGGTGATGCAATCCTTCGACGGCCACAACGGCTGGTCGGGCTGGCAATGGATGTTCCTGCTCGAAGGCATCCCGTCGGTGCTGGTGGGGCTGGTGGTGCT
The DNA here is from genome assembly GCF_056399885.1 of Cupriavidus sp. 01L45. Classification (NCBI taxonomy): domain Bacteria; kingdom Pseudomonadati; phylum Pseudomonadota; class Betaproteobacteria; order Burkholderiales; family Burkholderiaceae; genus Cupriavidus; species Cupriavidus sp. 01L45. The sequence goes on from NZ_JBFTSG010000017.1 coordinate 56,163, forward strand.
GGCCTACCTCGACGACCGCATCGTCCACGCCAAGTGGCTGAACGATGAAGAGAAGGCCCTGCTCCAGCGCAATATCGCCAACGAGGACATGCACAAGGAAGACGCGCCGGTCAGCCAGGTGCTGACCAGCCCGCGTGTCTGGCTGATGAGTTCGATCTACTTCTGCTTCGTGATGGGCCTGTACGGCGTCAGCTTCTGGCTGCCCACGATCATCAAGCAGACCGGCGTGAAGAGCCCGCTGGACATCGGCCTGCTCACCGCCATTCCCTATGGCTGCGCGGTGGTCGGCATGATACTGGTGGCCTACAGCGCCGACCGCACGCGCGAGCGCCGCTGGCATATCGCCCTTCCCGCGCTGGCCGGCGCGCTTGGGCTGGTGCTGTCGGTGCAATGGCACAGCAACACAGTGCTGGCACTGCTCGGACTGACGCTGGCCACCATCGGCATCCTGACCACGCTGCCGCTGTTCTGGAGTCTGCCCACGGCATTTCTCGCGGGCACCGGCGCCGCGGCGGGTATTGCGCTGATCAACTCACTGGGCAACCTGGCAGGCTTTATCAGCCCGTATGCGGTAGGCTGGCTGAAGGACCTCACGCAAAGCACGGATTCCGGGATGTATCTGCTGGCGGCGTGTCTGGTGGTAGGCGCGGCGCTGACGCTGTCGGTGCCGGCGCGGATGGTGAACAAGTAGGAATTTGAGGGCGGGCGCCACATCAAGCGCCCACCCTCTCTCCCGTCCCCTCTCCCGCAAGCGGGAGAGCAAACCAGCGGCAAGGAAGAGCGATAGAGCCGGATCACGATGGGTGTAGCCGTGCGGAGCGCCCCCAAGGGCGGTCCGCACCCCGGCGCGATGCGAAGCGAGCCGTCAAGGTGTACCAGGCCGTATGGGGCGCCTAGTCGGCAGGCAAAAAGAGCGGAAAAGAGGGACCCATGTTTGAGTATCGCCTTAAGGCGATGCGAGTTTGGGTCCCGGCCGCTCTTTTTGTCTGCCGACGAGGGGGGGTCGCCCCATCCGGCGCGCCTTCTTTGCCTACTTTCTTGGAAAGACAAGAAAGTAGGTCGCCGCCCCGCAGGGGTGGTGAAACCGCCTTTGACTTTAGGGCTTTTAGGCTTTTAGGCTTTTAGGCTTTTAGGCTTTTAGGCTTTTAGGCTTTTAGGCTTTTAGGCTTTTAGGCTTTTAGGCTTTTAGGCTTTAAGGCTTTAAGTCTTTGACGCCAAGCCCCCCACCTCAATTCCCCGCATCCTCCCCCAACATCTGCGCCACCGACCCCGCCGTCCCCGCCGCACGCTCACCCAGCAACTGATGCAACGTAGTGAGCAGCTCATCCTCGTTATACGGCTTGCCCAGGTAGACATTGACACCGATCTCCGCAGCATAGCGGCGATGCTTCTCCGCCGTGCGCGAGGTAATCATCACCAGCGGCATATGCGCGGTACGGCTATCCGCCCGCACATTGCGAGTCAGGTCGAAGCCATCCATATGCGGCATCTCGATATCGACCAACATGGCATCCGGCATCATCTCCTGCAACTGCCGCAACGCATCCACGCCGTCCCGCGCGAGCGCCACCTGATAACCCGCGCGTGTCAGCAAGCGATGCGTGACCTTGCGCACGGTCAGCGAATCGTCCACCACCATGACGGTAGGCTGCGTGCCCAGGCCCTGCACCGGCGCGGCTTCGCCGTGTGAGAGTTCAGCCACCGCGCCCAGCAGCGCCGGTTGCGCCAGTTGCGCCGGTTGTTGCGCCAGGTAGGTGAGATCGGCGATCCGCGGACGCGCCGCCTCGCCGCGTTCGCGCACGAAGCGCTGCGCCAGCACCACCGGGTTGTAGATCAGCACGATCTCGCCATCGCCCAGCGTGGTCGCGCCGGCAATGCCTTCCAGGCGCGCCAGGTGCGGGCCGATGTGCTTGACCACCACTTCGCGGTTGCCGATCACTTCGTCCACGTGCACGGCGATGCGTTCGGCGCCGCTGCGCACCACCACCACCGGCGAATACTTCTTGCCCGCGGCAATCGCGGGCGTTTCCTCCAGCAACGTCCCGAGGTAATGGAACGGCACCGCGCCGCCGGGCACGTCGAGGCTGCCCTGGTTGTAGGCTTCGAGCAGCCCTTGCGAGCGCAATTGCTGGACCTGGTCGATCATGCCGCTCGGGATGGCGAACGGCCGGCCGCCCAGCGTGACCAGCAGCACCTGCGTGATGGCGGTTGTCAGCGGCAGGTGCACGGTAAAGCGGGTGCCTTGTCCGGATTGCGTGGCCAGCGCGATGCGCCCGCCCAGCGCCACGGTCTCGGCGCGCACCACGTCCATGCCGACGCCACGCCCGGCAAGTTCCGAGACGCTATCGGCCGTGCTGAAGCCGGGGGCGAAGATCAGTTCCGTGAGCCGCGCATCGCCCGCGTCGTCGTCCGGGGACAGCAGCTCTCGCTCGATGGCCCGTGCACGGATGCGGGCGAGGTCAAGGCCGCCGCCATCGTCGACGAAATGCAGCACCACCTCGTTGCCTTCCTGCTGCACTTCCAGCGTCAGCGCGCCGGCGGCCGGCTTGCCCGCGGCGCGGCGGACCTCGGCGGCCTCGATGCCATGCACCACCGCATTGCGGATCAGGTGTTCGATCGGGCCGGCCATGCGGTCCAGCACCGAGCGGTCGACTTCCACGGTGCCGCCCTTGATCAGCAGGCGCACGTCCTTGCCGGTCTCGCTGGAGGCCTGCCGCGCCACGCGGTACAGGCGTTCGGCCAGCGCGTCGAACTGCACCATGCGCGCCTGCATCAGGCTGCGCTGCAAGCCGCGCGTGAGGCGGGCCTGCGCATCGAGGTCGCCAGTGGCGCGGTCAAAGCCCCGCTGCAGGTTCTGCTCGACGGTTGCCACGTCGTTGACCGACTCGGCCATCATCCGCGTCAGTTCCTGGAAGCGCGTGAAGCGGTCGAACTCGAGCGGATCGAATTCCTGCTTGTGCTGGGCGTCGGCGATGCGCGAGGCCATCTGCGACTCCGCCTGGATCTCGATCTCGCGCAACTGGCCGCGCAAGCGCGCCACGTTGTCGTTGAGTTCGCCCAGGTAGCTGCGCATCGCATCCAGTTCGCTTTCCAGCCGCGCGCGCGTTGCGCCGACTTCGCCGGCGTCGGTGATCAGCGTATCCAGCGTGCGGGCCTGGACTCGCACCAGCGCGCGCTGGCGTTCGCCGGCGTCCGCTGCCGGCGCCAGCGCGTCGCCCGGCGCAGGCACCACGGGGCGCACGGGCCCGGCTTGCAGCCAGGGCTGTACGGCGGAACGCGCCAACGGCGCCGGGCTGCCCTCGCCACCACCTTGCGGGGCATCCTGTGGTGCATCTTGGGCGGGTACCGGCGTGCCGGCCATGTCCGCCGGGGCCCGCGCCGCCGGCGCGCTGTTCAGCCCGGTCAGGGCGTTGATCAGGTCGGCATCGTCCACCGGCAGCAGGCGGCCAGCCTGCAGCGCCTCGCTATGCGCGAGGATGCGGTCGTACCAGGCATACAGGCGCACGAACAAGACCGGCCCGACGCGATCCGCGCGCACGGCGGCGTCGAGCAGGGTCTCCATCTCGTGGGCTGCCTGGCCCAGCGCCATCGCGCCGGCCATGCGCGCACTGCCCTTGAGCGTATGCAAGGCGCGCAGGATCAGGCCAGCGTGGCTGGCGTGCCGGCCATCGCCGGACGCCGTCTCCCAGCCGCGCAGCAGCTTGCCCAGTTCGGGGAGGCTGCCGTGCGCCTCTTCCAGGAAAATCTCGACGAGCGCCGGATCGAGGGATTCTTCCGCAGCCATTTCATCGGCCAGCGGGTGCGCAGCGCCCGCGATTTCATGCACATCCGCGGCGCCGGGCGCCGGCGGGATCCTGCCGGTGTCGGCATGCGCGAAGAAGGAAGCTTCGCCCGTGTTGGCCGCATCGGCATGACCGGCATCCACACCCGCCGTATCCAATACCGTGATGGCGGCATCGTACAGCGCGCCGGCATTGGCCGCGGGCGCCAGCTTGCCGAACAACAGCGCAACCGGCGCGTCCTCCGCCTCGGGCGGCAACTCCGGCGCCGCCGGCATCGCCAGCCGCGGCCGCACCATGGCACGCTCGCCCAACTCGGCGAGACTGCGGCAGAGCGCTTCGTCGGCGGCCGGCCAGATGCCGGCGGCAAACTGGTGCAACATGCCGCGCACGCGCTCGACCGCCTGCTCCAGCAGGCGGAAGTCGCCAGGGTGCATCGCCACCGGGTGCGCGCCGAGTTGCAGCATCAGGCGCTCCAGCACCTCGGCAATCGCGCGCACCGGCTCCAGTCCGACCGTGGACGCGCTGCCTTGCAACGTGTGCGCCACGCGCAATGCCAGCTCGCTCGGGCAGGGCCGGCCTTCGTGGCGCCACTCGGAAACATCGGTGGCGAACTGGCGGATCAGGTCGTCGGCTTCCTGCAGGTAGACGTTGTACAGCGGCAGGCTGATACGCACCGGGCCGATCAGCTTGTAGTGATCGTTTTCCTCCGCGGGCGTGYTGGCGAAACGGAAGGGAATGACTTTGGCGTCCGCCCCGGCGCTGGCATCGTCGCCGGCTCCGGCCGCCGGAAGACCGGCCTGTGCCTCCTGTTCCGGCTCCGTTTCCGGTTCCGGTTCTGCCTGCCCTTGCTGCACCTGCCCGCTCTGCGCATCCAGGGACTGTGGCGCCACAAGGTCATGGCCCGATGCCGGCTCCGGCTGTTCGCCCGCGCGCACGGACTGTGCCACGGCCAGCAGGCCGGCGGCATCGTGCACCGCCTCGGCATCGCCGCGCAGCGCCTGGGCCCAGCCGGCAAGCTCCTGGTGGGCGCGCAACAACAGGTCCAGCAGGGCCTGCGCGGGGGCGCGTGCCTCGGCAATCCACAGATTCATCACCTGCTCGATGGCCCAGGCCACCTCGCCATAGCGGTGCAGGCCCACCATCCGGCTGGAACCCTTCAGCGTATGGAAGGCGCGCCGCAGGCGGCTGATGGTATCGGCATCCTGCAGCGCCGGCAGACCGCCGTCGAGATCGCTGGCGACCTCGCCCAGCACCTCGACGGATTCGCTGAGGAAAATGTCGAGCAGTTCGGCATCGATGCCGGCCGCATCTGCCTTCTCGGGCTTCTCGCTCTTCTGCGCATCCCCGGCCGCAGCCGGCATCGCGGGTGCGCCCGGTGCACCGGCCGGCAGCGCATCGGCCAGCGCCACCACCAGCCGCTCCGCCGCGCCGTGGGAACCGGCCAGCCAGGCATTGAGCTGGGTGGTGGCTTCGATGGCCTGGCGGCGCAAAGCGGCAGCATCGTCGATGGCGGCCTGTTCATTCATGGCCTGCAGCGCCGCGCGCAGCGTCTTCACCTCGGGCGCGTCGGCGGCGGCCGGGTGGCGCACGGCATCGCTGGCAGCCGCGCGCGCCCTGGCAAGCAGGGCCGCGTGGGAGACGGCGCCGCTTTGCACGGCCTGGCCGTCAGCCTTGGCGGCCTCGTCCCGCACCTCCGCCGCCGGGCTCCGGCCAAAGGCCAGCGCATCGATAAAGGCATGCACGGCGCCGAGTTCGCCGGCGATCGCGGCAAGCCGGGCGGCGCGCTCGCTCGCGGCGTGGGCCTCGTTGCCCGCACCGGTAGCGGCATCGCCCGGGACTTGCGTGGCGCGGGCGCCAGCGAGCCACTCCAGGGCTGGCATCACGCGCTCCAATGCCATCGCTACCGCCTGCGCGTCGGCGCGCAGCGCGTCGGGCAGCGCGCCGGCGTCGCGCAATTGCTCCAGCGTGCCGGCCAGCGCCACGAACGCGCGCTCGGCATCGCGCAGGTGTGCGCCGGCCTCGGCGCGGGCGGCGTCGCGGTCATAGGCATCGAGCCACGATTCGCCGCTGTCGAGATGGCCGCGCAACTGCGCGACCGCGGCCTCGCGCAAGCGTTGCGCGCGCGCCTGGTCCACCATCTGTGCGAGCCAGCGCGGGGGCGGCGTCGCCTGGTCGCCGCGCTGGCGCTCGCCGAGATGCGAGGCCAGTTCATCGCAACGGTGCGCGAATTCAGCCGCCGCGGCATGGCCGGTGCTGCCATGCACACGCCACGGCAAGGCAAGCGCACGCCCCAGGAACAGCGCGATGGCGCCGATGCCGCCAAGATTGTCATCGCCGGAACGGACCTGCAGCGCAGGGTGCGCGGCGGCATCCAGGCAGCGCTGCAACGCCGGCTGGGCCAGCGGCTGCGCGGCTTCGGCCAGCACCGCCAGCGCGTTTTGCCATTCAATGTATTCCGCGCCGGCGCCCGCCGCCCGTTCGAGCGCGGCGGCCGCCTGCTGCAGGTTGTGCGTATCGATCGGGTCGAGCCAGCCGTAGTAGCGCACGCGGAAATCGGCATGCGCCGACGCATGCGCCGCGTCGATGCGGAAGGCTTGCATGCACTCGCGGATGGCAGAGCGCAGCACCAGCACGGCCGCGCTCTCCGGCTCGCTGGCGGCCGGCATCCTGCTCGTGGTGACCAGCAAATACACGGCATCGTTGAGCAGCGCCTGGGGCACCCGCACCTGGCCCTGCAGGTACTGGCGCAGCAGCAGATGCGCACGCCCCGCCAGCCGCTTGGCCAGCAGGTCCGACGGCAGCAGGCCGTGGGCCAGCGCGCCAAACACCAGCGCCAGCACGTGCCACACGCCGCGGTCCGGGTGATCGGTGGCGCGGCGCAGCTCCTGTTCGCTCGCGCGCACGTCTTCCAGCGCGGATTCCAGCGGCAGATACGCTTCGCGCAACAGGCTGGGTTCGGAGCATGGCACCGGCAGGCGCAGCGCCTTGAGCAAGGCGCCCTCGAAACGCTGGCGCGCGCGCGTCACGGTGGAGGCCATGCGCGTCGGCAGCAGGATGCCGGGCAGCATCTGCAGTTCGTCGACCCACAGGTCGGCAGGGTGCACGCGGTCCTCGCCGAGCCGGCCCAGCACGTCGGCATAGGAGCAAAACAGCCGCACCGGATCTTCATCGTCGCCGACCATCAGGTCATCGACGTACTCGGCCAGCGCCTGCACGCCAAGGCGGAAGGCGGCCAAGGTCTGGGCGTCGGCGGCGACTGCCCCGCCGTCGATGCCTTCCAGCAGCCGGCGCAACGCCTGGCAATACGGATCGACACCGCGCAGGCCAACGATATGCACGGCGCCCGCGGCCTGGTGCAGATGCTGCCCCGCCAGGCGCAGCGAGGTGGTGTCCCGCGCGCCCAGCGCTTCGGGCGCCTGCTGCACTTCATCGACGTAATGACCCAGTTCGGCCGCGGCATCGTCCAGCGCGGCGCGCAGGCTCGGCGCCAGCCAGGCCAGCACGGAAAGGTCGCGCGCTACCGGGGCGGCGGGCGGAGCGACGGACAGGTCCCGTGCCGCAAAGGGCATCGGCGCCAGTGGATCCTGCACGGCCGGATCGGAGCCGGCGGCCTCGCGCGAGACAGGGAAATTCAATGACATGACTGCTTCCAATGCGTCCAATGCGGTGGCGCCGGCCCGTGGCCCGCTCGCGCGGCCCTTGCGTAACCCGTCAGGCGATCTTGAATCGCAGCACGGAGTTGCGCAGCTCTTCGGTCAGCAGAGTCAGCTGGCGCACCGACAGTGCGGTCTGCCGCGTGCCCGAGGAAGTCTGCTCGGTCACATGCAAGATGCCTTCGATATTGCGAGCCACCGCGGTGGCGAGCCCCGCCTCGTGCGAGGTGGTCTGCGAAATCTGCTCGATCAGCTCGGCGAGCTGGCGCGACACGCGGCCGATCTCCACCAGCGCGGCGCCGGCATTGTCGGACAGCTTGGCCCCTTCCACCACGCCTTGCGTGCTGCGCTCCATGGCGTGCACCGCATCCTGCGTATCGGTCTGGATGGTGCGGATCAGCGCGCCGATCTGCTTGGTTGCCTCGCCGGAGCGCTCGGCCAGGCGCTGCACTTCCTCGGCCACCACCGAGAAGCCGCGCCCGGCTTCGCCAGCCGATGCGGCCTGAATGGCGGCGTTGAGCGCCAGCACGTTGGTCTGCTCGGTAATGTCGGAAATCAGTTCGACGATTTCGCCGATCTCCTGCGACGATTCGCCCAGGCGCTTGATGCGTTTGGAGGTGTCCTGGATCTGCTCGCGGATGTCGTTCATGCCGACGATGGCGTTCTGCACCGCGTGCTGGCCCTGCTCGGCCGCGGCCAGCGAGGCGCGCGCCACGTTGGCGGATTCCGCCGCGCCGCGCGACACCTGCGTGATGCGATCCGCCATCTCCACCACCGATTCGCCGGTCTGGCGGATCTGGCGCGATTGCTCTTCCGACGCCGCGACCAGCTCGGTCGAGGTGTCCTGCACCTGGCTCGATGCCTGCGTCACCTCGCCGGCGGTCTGCTGCACGCGGCCCACCAGTTCGCGCAGTTCCTCCACCGTGTAGTTCACCGAGTCGGCGATGGCGCCGGTGATGTCCTCGGTCACGGTGGCCTGCTTGGTCAGGTCCCCGTCGGCGATGTCCTGCAGTTCGTTCATCAGCTGCAGAATGGCCTTCTGGGTAGCGTCGTTGTTGCGCTTTTCGTCCAGGCGGCGGGCTTCCGCCTCGCGTTCGCGGGCCTCCGCTTCGAGGGTACGGGCGCGGGAGTCGCGCAGGTACAGCGCGGCCAGGCCAGCCAGGAACAGCAGCGTGAGCAAGGCCGAGACGACGGTGGCGCCCAGCGTCAGCGGGCGCACGCGCGCGCCTTCGGCATAGGCTGCCTGCAGCGCGGACAGTTCGCCGCGCAGCGCCTCGTTGTCATTGAAGATCTGCTGCTGGGCGCGCTTGGCGGCGATCAGGCCGGGCAGGTTCTGCAGAATGGTCTGGGTGGTCTTCTGCACCGCGTCGAACCGCTGCGACAGCAGCTGCAGGTAGCCGCGGGTCTCTGCATCGCCGGCGGCGGACAAGCGCAGCGCTTCGCTGCCGTTCATCAGCCCGTCCAGGGTTTCGCGGAAGGTATTGGTGTCCTTGCCCAGCAGGAACGCGGTTTCCGGATTGACGCCTTCGCCCGCCAGGAACTCGTTGAGGTTCTTGCCCAGGCGCTGCGTCAGCATCACCAGCTGCGCGGAGGCAGCCACCTCGCGCGCATTGGCGCCGCTCTGCAGCTTGATCGCCGCCACCTGCTCGGCGCTTTCCAGCAGTTCCGGGTTGGAAGCGTTGAAGATCTGCAGGGTCTGGYCGATGGTGGTCAGGGTTGGCTGCTGGGCCAGTACGTCGCCAGCGCTCTTCTCGGTGCGCTGCCAGGACTCCATGGCCTTTTCCAGCAACGGCGCGGCCGCCCCGCCGGTGGCACGCACGTGCTTGGCGTCGCTGCCGTTTTGCAGCGCCTGCAAGTCGCCGGCGAGTTCGCTCTTGGACTGGCGCAGCTGCGTGAAGGCCTGCGCATTGCCCAGCAGGGCCACCGGCACCGCCTTGGCCAGGCGCTGGGAGTGCATCAGCATGTCGCCCGCGATCTCGATCTGCGCGGCGCCGTTGTTGGCTTCACGGTTGTCGAAATACACCGAGGCCAGCAGGGCGGTCAGCGACAGCACCACGCCCGCGGTCAGCGCGCGTTGCTGGCTGGCAAACGGGAGGCGGGAAAGCCTGTCCGAGAACCGCCGGGCCGGGGTGCTACGCGTGCCAGGCGCGGCGGCGGCATTCACCGCCGGTTCGGCGGCACTGACCACCTGTGCCTGGCGACCCAGGTTGAACATCTTGAAGCCCATAGCACCCTCTGTCCGTTATTTTTCGATTTTGATTTGTTGCAGCGGGCATGCCCGCGCGACGCTCAGGCGGCCTGCCGGCCCACCTGCAGGAAGGCCGGAGACGCCAGCAACCTGCGCACGTCGAGCACCTGCCAGTCACGCCCGTCGCGGTCGGCAAAACGGGCGCCCTCCCACTCCGGCGCCGCCTCCTGCCGAGCCGGCGCCCGGTCCGCGGACTCCGCCGGCAAGGACAGGTCGCCTGCATGACGCAGCCCGATCACGCGCGTGGCAAGAATGCCGCAAGCGCGCTCCACCTGGCGCGACAGCACCACGATCTTGCTGCCCGGCTGCAGCGCGGTGGCTCCCTCGCCGCAGAACAGGCCGAAATCGATCACGCCCAGCAGGCTGCCGCGTGCATTCACCAGTCCCGTGTACCAGGACTGCGTCAGCGGCACGCGGCTGGGCTGGCGCATCTCCAGCACCTCGCCCGTCTGCGGCAACGGCAGCAGCCAGTGCCGCTGGCCTACCTGCAAACCCAGGTAGCTGTCCACCGCCGGCAGGTTGCGCGCCTCGCGCAGGCGGCGGGCCAGCATGGCCTGGTAGTCCTGCAGCCGGGTCTGGCGGGCACGGAGGTCCTGGCGCGGCGCGTTCATGGTCTAGGTCCGGATGATAGGCGTAGGGAGGGAGCGGGTGCAGGATCGGCGCCTGGCTCAGTGGGTCAGCGCGGCGATCTTGGTGAGCAGTTCTTCGCCGTCGACCGGCTTGACGATGTAGTCTGCCGCGCCCTGGCGCATGCCCCAGATGCGGTCGGTGTCCAGGCCCTTGCTGGTGCACATGATCACGGGAATGTCCTTGAAGCGGTCGTCGCGCTTGATCGCGCGGGTCGCCTGGTAGCCGTTCTGGCCAGGCATCACCACGTCCATCAGGATCAGGTCGAAGGCTTCCTTCTCGAGCCGGGCGAAGGCCTGGTCGCTATTGCCGGCCACCGACACCTTGAAACCCTTCTTGCCGAGCAGGTCGGACATGAACAGGGCTTCGGTCGGGGAGTCGTCAACGATAAGGATTTTGCTGATAGTCATGAATATTCCTTGATATGCGCCTTGATATGCGCTCAAGCCGGCAAGGGGCTGGCCACGGCGGCGGCGCGCGGCACGCAGGCATCGACCGCCAGCAGCAGCGACTCGCGGGTAAACGGCTTGGCGAGATGGTCTTGCGCGCCGACCAGGCGGCCGCGCGAGCGGTCGAACACGCCGTCGCGGGAGGACAGCATGATCACCGGGATGGCATGGAATCGGGGGCTTTTCTTGATCAGGGCGCAGGTCTGGTAGCCATCCAGGCGCGGCATCAGGATGTCGCAGAAGATCAGGTCCGGATGCATGTCGCCGACCTTGGCGAGTGCCTCGAAGCCGTCTTCGGCGAGCAGCACCTGGCAGCCTGCCTGGGACAGGAAGATCTCGGCGGTGCGGCGGATGGTGCTGGAATCGTCGATGACGAGCACCTTGCGGCGCGCCGGCGCAGGCGCAGCAACGCCGCTGGCGCTGACGCCAGTTTCGACCGCGCCGCTGACCTCGGCGTTGACCCGAATGCTTTCTTGTAGTTGAGCGACCCGCATCTCGTTCCCGCGACCAGCGTGCTTCCCAGGGGGAAAGCGCCGGCATTCACTTGAGAACTTCCGCGCGGCGCAGCTGCCTGCCCCGACGGACCCCCGAAACAAAAACGATTTGATTCCCGAAAACGCGCCGGACCGGTGACCCGGTACGCGGCAAACGGCGGCGCGTGGTACCCGCGCCTGCCAAGGTCCACCCCCCTAAGGGATGGATTTTCAAATTTGAAACAGAGTGTGACAAGTCGCCGTGGGGCCGTCAATCCGGAAACCGGGGCAGCCCCGCCCGATCTGTCGCATTGACGCGACGCGCTACGGCGGGCCGGCGGCGTTCGTCACGGCCGCGTCATGCCCCCGCATTGCCAAATCACGCCGGCCGGCCTGACCTGGCGGGCGACGAACGGCTTGCGCGGTACGATGCGGCAGCTTTACAGGGCCACCATCTCGAAATCTTCCTTGCGCGCGCCACATTCCGGGCAGGTCCAGTTGATGGGCACGTCTTCCCATTTGGTGCCGGGGGCAATGCCGTCTTCGGGCGCGCCGGTGGCCTCGTCGTAAATCCACCCGCAGATCAGGCACATCCAGGTCTTGTATTCCATAACGGTACAGTCACTCTCCATTAAAATTCAGGGCCAGATGGTACCGAATCGGCGCCGCCGGCGCCAGCAGGGCAAGTACGATTCGGGCCAAATACGCCGTGTTCGCGCACGTTACCCGGCAAATGCCTCGCATTTCGACTCTTTTGCCGGCATTTTCCACGTAACTTGCTGCCTGATAGAACGCGTTTCTCCCGCTTTTGATTTCACGCAAAGCCATGTCTCGTAACCAGCAGCTCTTCGACCGCGCACAGCAAACCATTCCGGGCGGCGTCAATTCGCCCGTGCGCGCCTTTCGCTCGGTGGGCGGCACCCCCCGCTTCATCACGCGCGCCGAGGGCGCTTACATGTGGGACGCCGATGGCCAGCGCTACATCGACTATATCGGCTCCTGGGGCCCGATGATCGTCGGCCACGCCCACCCCGAGGTGGTGCGCGCGGTGCAGGAGACCGCTGGTCTCAGCTTCTCCTTTGGGGCGCCGACCGAAGCCGAAATCGAGATGGCCGAGGAAATCTGCAAGCTGGTGCCGTCGATCGAGCAGGTGCGGCTGGTTTCCTCCGGCACCGAGGCCACCATGAGCGCGCTGCGCCTGGCGCGCGGCTTTGCCAAGCGCGACCTGATCGTCAAGTTCGAGGGCTGCTACCACGGCCACGCCGACAGCCTGCTGGTCAAGGCGGGGTCCGGCCTGCTGACCTTTGCCGACACCACCAAGAACGCGCCCTCCTCGGCCGGCGTGCCCGCCGACGTGACCAAGCACACCATGGTGCTGGAATACAACAACGTCGAGCAGCTGGAGCAAGCCTTTATCAAGCATGCCGACGAAATCGCCGCGGTGATCGTGGAGCCGGTGGCCGGCAATATGAACCTGGTGCGCGCCAGCGATGCCTTCCTGCAAGCGATGCGCTCGCTGTGCACCAAGTACGGCGCGGTGCTGATCTTCGACGAGGTGATGACCGGCTTCCGCGTGGCGCTGGGCGGCGCGCAGGCGCACTACGGCATCACGCCGGACATGACCTGCCTGGGCAAGGTGATCGGCGGCGGCATGCCGGCGGCGGCCTTTGGCGGCCGGCGCGACATCATGGCCTGCCTGGCGCCGCTGGGCGGCGTGTACCAGGCCGGCACGCTATCGGGCAACCCGCTGGCGGTGGCGGCCGGGCTGACCACGCTCAAGCTGATCCAGGCGCCGGGCTTCCATGACCGGCTCGCCGCGCAAACCCGCAAGCTGGCCGACGGACTGGCCGCGGCTGCCCGCGAAGCCGGCGTGCCGTTCGCCGCGGACGCCATCGGCGGCATGTTCGGCCTGTACTTCCGCGAGGGCGTGCCGGGCAGCTTCGCCGAAGTCACGCAGTGCGATACGGCCCGCTTCAACCGCTTCTTCCACGCCATGCTGGATACAGGCGTCTACCTGGCGCCGTCCGCCTACGAGGCGGGCTTCGTCTCGGCGCAGCACGACGACGCCATCCTGGCCGCCACCATCGACGCCGCCCGCAAGGCCTTCGCGGCCTGAGGGTTCGCCGGCCGCGACCGCCCCGCCCTGGGGCTGGGCGCGGCTCAGCCGAGCAGATCGGGCGCAGCCGCCCCGATCTGCTCGCAGGCCTGCGCCAGTGCCGCCTGCAGCCCTGCGCTGGCGGGGGTCATCGGCGCGCGCAACTCATCGCGCAGCCATCCCTCCCGCGTCAGCATGGCCTTGAGCGGACCCGGATTGGGCTCCGTGAACAGCAGGCGGATCATCGGCATCAAGGCATGGAAGATCCGGCGCGCCGGGTCCAGCCGCTGCCCGGCCACTGCCCTGGCCAGCGCCGCGAACAGTTCCGGATATAGGTGGGCCGACGCGATGATCGCGCCCGTGCCGCCCAGGCACAGCGTACCCAGCACCTGGTGATCCTCGCCCGCCAGCACGGCGAGGCGTCCGTCCGCAATCACGGACTGCGTGCCGTGGTAGTCCCCGCCGCAGTCCTTGATGGCACGGATATTCGGATGGGTGGCCAGCGCCAGGATGGTTTCCGTCTCCAGCTTCACGCCGGTCCGGTAGGGAATGTCGTACAGCACCAGCGGCGCGGCGGCGCTGTCGGCCAGCGCATGGAAATAGTCCAGCAGGCCCGCCTGCGACGGGCGGACGTAGTAAGGCGCGGGCGCGAGCAGCCCGGCCAGCGGCCGCTCGGCAAGGCGGCGCACGCGCACCTGCACCTGCTTCAACTGGCTGCCCGCCACGCCCATGATCACCGGCAAGGCGCCGGCGCCGGACAGCACGGTGTCGAGCACGGCCAGTTGCTCCGCTTCGTCGAGGGCAGCCGCCTCTCCGGTGCTGCCACACACCACGAAGCCAGCGATGCCGCTACCGGCATAGCGCGCCACTAGCCGGGCCAGCGCGCCATGATCGACGGCGCCGCCGGCAAACGGCGTCACCAGCGGCAGCCAGATTCCAGAAAATACTTGTTGTGCTTGCTGCTGTGCTTGTTGAACTGCTTGCATCGGATCACTCCTGTGCGACCGGTCAATAAAACCGTGCAGAAGTGCGCCGGGTGGCAGATGAGCCCGCGTGGGCAGTGGGAAAGCATGAACCTGGCCTCGCCCCCTGTACGCCTGTGCGCAGGTGCCGTTCCGTCGCTCATCTGACGGAACAGCGCCCCGGTCAGACGAGCGGCTGTTTTTTGGCTTTGGCGCGCGCCGGCACCTGCCGCTGCGAGGCAGCGGAAGCAGGAGCGGAAATCATCGAAAAGGCGCGCATTGCAGGTTCGGGCTGGATGGTGATGCGGCACGGCGCCCGGCGGACACCGCCGTCGCAACCACGGCAGAGACGACAATCTACCCGTCTGGCCATGCCGCCGTCAAGCCACCCCCAAGTCATTTTGATTGCCCAGCCGGCCCCTGCGCTACACTGGTAATTCCACGAATTCCGGAGTCCTCGATGCGCGCATCCCTTCCCCTGTCCCTGTCCTCCGGGCAGTCCGTCTTGCGCTGGCTCATGCTGGCCTTGTGCGCGAGCCTGTTGTCCGCCTGCGGCTACAACGACTTCCAGACCAAGGACGAGGCCGTCAAGGCGGCCTGGGGCGAGGTGATCAACCAGTACCAGCGCCGCGCCGACCTGATCCCCAACCTGGTCAACACCGTCAAGGGCTACGCCACGCATGAGCGCGAGACGCTCGAGGCGGTCACCAAGGCCCGCGCCGCGGCTACCAGCATCCAGGTCTCGCCCGAGACGCTCAACGATCCTGAAGCGTTCAAGCGCTTCCAGCAGGCCCAGGGCGAGCTGAGCGGCGCGTTGTCGCGCCTGCTCGCGGTGTCGGAAAACTATCCGCAGCTCAAGGCCGATGCCTCCTTCCGCGACCTGCAGTCGCAGCTCGAAGGGACGGAGAACCGCATCACGGTGGCGCGCCAGCGCTACATCGCCGCGGTGCGCGACTACAACATCCTGGCGCGCAGCTTCCCCACCAACCTGACCGCGATGGTCTTCAAGTACCCGGTCAAGCCGTCGTTCTCGGTGGAAAACGAGAAAGCCATCTCAGCGCCGCCGGCGGTGAAGTTCTGATACGGACCGATGGCTATGCCGCATCTCCCTGAGCGCAGTGGCTGGACGGCCGCCATGCTGGCGCTGATGCTGTGGCTGGGCGCGCTGCTGGCGCCGCCCGCCATGGCCGCCGGCGACGGCTTCGTGGTGGTGCCGCCGCTCACGCAGCGGGTCACCGACCTCACCGGCACGCTGAGCGCCAGCCAGCGCGGCGCGCTGGAGAACGTGCTGGCCGAGTACGAGCAGCAGCGCGGCAGCCAGATCTTCGTGCTGATGGTGCCGACCACCGAGCCCGAGCCGATCGACGCCTACAGCATCCGCGTGGCCGACGCCTGGCGCGCCGGGCGCAAAGGCATCGACGATGGCGTGATCCTGCTGATCGCCAAGGACAATCCGCCCGGTCTGCGCAAGATGCGCCTGGAGGTGGGACGCGGCGTGCAGGGCTCGCTCACCGACGCGATGTCCAAGCGCATCCTGCAAGACGTGATGGCGCCGCATTTCCGCCAGAACGATTTCTACGGCGGCATCGCGGCCGGCGTATCGGCCATCCAGGCCACCATCGACAAGGAGGCCCTGCCGGGCCCGCAGGCCGGTGGCAAGCCGGCCCAGAGCGGCTCGTGGACCGACTGGCTGCCGGTGCTGTTCCCGCTTGCCATCATCCTGTTCTTCTTTATCTCCGCGGCACGGCGCTCGGGCGGCTCGCGCATCGTGACGCGCGGGCGCGGCTGGGATGCTGCGGCCGGCGGACTGGGCGGCACCCTTGGCGGTCTCGGGGGCGGCGGCTGGGGACGTGGCGGCGGCGGTGGATTCGGAGGCGGAGGCGGAGGCGGTGGTGGTGGTGGCGGCTTCGGTGGCGGCGGCGGTGGTGGCTTCGACGGAGGCGGCGCCTCCGGCAACTGGTAACGGCATATGCCCCATTTCAAACGCGCACTGCGCCACCTGGGCACGCGCCCCGGTGCCGCCAGCAAGCACTTCCCCGCCGAAGCCCAGCAACAGTTGCAGCAGGCGGTACGCGCCGGCGAACGGCAGCATCGTGGCGAAGTGCGGGTGGTAATCGAATCCAGCCTGCCCGTGGGGCTAGCCTTCTCGGGCGTCAGCCCGCGCGAGCGCGCACGCGCCTTGTTCGGTGCGCTGGAGGTGTGGAACACCGAAGGCCATACCGGCGTGCTGCTGTATATCAACCTGGCCGATCACGCGGTCGAACTTCTGGCCGACCGCGGCATCGATGCCCGTGTGGGCCCGGATACCTGGCGCGCGATCTGCGACGAGCTGGCGAGCGGGCTGGCGCGGGAGCTGTCGGTCAGGCCTGTGCTGGCGGCGGTGGAGAAGATCCATCAGCTGCTGGCTGTGCATTTCCCCGCGGGCGACCGGCCCAATCCCAACGAACTCGACGACCGGCCGGTCATGCTGTAGCGCGCGGCGCGATGAAGCGGGCGCCGCGGCGCATCCCGCTCAGCGCGCCCGCCCGAACCTGCCTGCAGGCACGAGCGGTATTGCCGCAACCCACTGCAGTGGATTGCCTGCGCGCCGCAACGCGCGCACCAGCGCCGCCGTGATCGCCCACACGGCCACGCCTGCCAGTACGTCGGCCAGGTAGTGGCCTCCCTGGGTCGGCGTGGACAGGATCATCACGACATTGAACGGCAACACCACGATCAGCGCCAGGCGTGACCACCACATCGCCTGGATGAACAGCAGCCCCATGACCGTGTGAAACGATGGCATCGAAACCAGGCCCTGCGCCGCTTCAAGATCGAACACACGCAGCGTGCCGTCGCGCAGGGGAATGAAGTGGGACGTCTGCGCCAGCTCCGCCGCCGACACGCCACCGAAATAGTGATAAGCGCCGCTTGCCGGGAACGGCGTCGACACGAGCAGCACCAGTGACAACGAGATGAACAGGCCGGACAGGAACTCCCGCAAGCTGGCTACAGGGCCAAACAAGGCGATCGCCAACGGAACCAGAAACAGCTCCATCCGACCCGAGTTGTAGCACCAGTCCAGCGCTTCGCTCAGCTCGGTCCGCGCACGTACCCAGGCATGCACGGCCGGCCAGTGGAAACCCAGCGCGGCATCCGTGGCGGCAAGCTGGCCATCGATCAGCGGCGGCGCCAGCGTGACCAGCAAATACGAAAGCACGCACATGCTGCTCATGAACACCGTCAGCCAGCAAAGGCTGTGCATCGCCACGGCCAGTTCACCGATGCGCAGCCTGCGCGATGACTGGCGGCTGGCCACAAGGACGAGGAAGCCGCTTATCGCGCCAAGCGCGGCGAAGGCTTGCAACCGCCCCTCGAGCCCCTGCGCGCCGATTGTCCTGCCGCTGCTTTTCAGCCACAGCGCTTCGACGGCCAGCAACAGCAGGACCAGTCCCCACCTTATCGTATCGCCCCGCGTCCAGAGCCTGCTATCCGATGTCATGCTGCCTCCCCGTGCCGGCCAGCGTGCGGCACCGCCGATTAGGCGGTCCTCAATCAAGCCCCATCAAATGACGCCACTCGCTGCCCATGTTGTCATCGGTAACCACCGGCAGCCCTGCCGTGCGAGCCAGGATGCCCGGGCRTCCCTCTATCACATTGGAGCGCCCAGCCTCACCGCTGTCCTGGGCAGCTTTCCACTCGCCCAGCATGCCATCCACGATGCGGCGATCGTGGCCGCCGCCTGCGTCGAGCACCGGGCGGCCGTCGATGCGATAGGCGGCCAGCGTCTTGCGCCAGTGCTCGAAATCCCATGCCAGCGGCGCACGCGATACTACGACGTGGTTCTTGAAACGGGCGCCGTGCGGGAATGCCAGGCAAGCCGTGCGCTGGACCCGCGGCGAATCGGTGGTGTTGTAGTAGAGGACGCCCCCCGGAGCCAGATGCGCGTCGGCCAGGCGAAGGAATTCCATGGACAATAGATTGGTGGTATTGGCCCTGAAGTGCCAGGTCGTGTTCGACACGATGGCATCGAAGCGCCGTTCGGGATGCATGCGCAGCCATCGGCGCCCGTCGTCGGTCACGATCCGCACCTTGGGATTGCTGAGCACGGAGGCCTCGGCCGGCATGCGCGCCACCAGGTCGACATAACCAGGGTTGATCTCCACGATGGTGAGCGAGCGCACCTCGGGATTGTTGGCGATCACCTGCGCCCACGAACCGGACGAGAGGCCAATCATCAGAACATCGCGCGAGTGCGGCTGGAACAGGTTCAGTGCATAGGGCCGGATGATGCCGTTGGTGTCATTCCGCAGGTCGACATTGAAACGGCCGTCATACATCCCGCCGCCGTACACGGCGCCCTCGCGGTCCACAGCGATGATGCCGCTGCGATTCTCGATCACGTGGGCAAACGGTCCCTTGGGGTCCGGCGCATCCTTCCACAGCAGCGCCTCGAGCACGCCGCGGCTCGACACYGGCAGCGCCACCACGGCCAGCACCCACAGCGCGGCGGCAGCGCCCGCATGCCAGCGCCGCGTCTGCCGCGACAACGGCAGCCATGCGTTCAGCAGGACGGCGCATGAAAGCCCGGCGCATACCAGCGCCACGCCAATGCCAACCAGGCTGATATGCTCCATCAGGATGAAGCCGGTCAGTATGCTGCCTGAGGCGGAGCCGACGATGTTCGCGAGATACAACAGTGCGGTGCGCATGCCCGCCCGGTGGTCGGCCGCGACACCCCAATGGGCCAGACACGGCAGCAGCGCGCCCCAGCCTCGCGCGACCAGAAACACAACCAGCAACATGGCGCAGAGCAACACGATCCCGGGCACGGCGAGATGCGCCAGCAGGGGCAGGAACAGCAGACCCGCAAGGTTGGCCGTGAGCATCCCGCCAGCCAGCCTGCGCATGCCATGCCCGACCGCGGCACTACACCAGTCCCCGGCCTGGCGCGCTCCCGATGCAATACCGATCAGGAAGATGCCAAGGGTCAGCGCGAATGCGGAGGCGTTGCCCCCGGTGGCATAGGACATCGTGCGAAAGAAGAAGATCTCGTACGACAACGAGATGGCCCCACCGGCGCAGGCAAGTACCAGCACCGCGCCAAAGCGCAGGACGGGCGCGGCAGCCGCCGCCCGCTGCGCGATGGGCGCAACACCATCACGCCCATCGCCTGCGCGCCAGTGCGCCACCAGGGCCCCCAACGCCACCGTGACATTGATGGCAACTGCCACGTACACCGTGGCCCGCATGCCGAGAAAAGGGAACAACCCGAAAGCGCCAATCAGGCAGGCCGCGCCGGCACCCAGGGTATTGACGTAGTACAGAAGCCCGACAGAACTGCCCACATTGCCGGACCGGCGGGCAAGCTGGCCGACGAGCAGCGGCAGCGTCGCGCCCATCAACAAGGTCGGCACCAGTACCAGCGCCAGTGCAAGCGCCGCCGTCGCGCTCAGCGGCAAGCCCAGTGCGAAGGCCCCCACCCGGTCGAAAACGTCGAGCGACACCAGGCCGAAGGCGCCGGTGAGCAACTCGATGGCGGCCAGCAGCGGAAGCAGCGCCAGGCCGCGCCGCCTCGACAACAAGCCGCCTGCCAGGCTGCCGAGTCCCAGCCCCAGCATGAAGGCGGTGACGACGATCGTTACCGATTCGATATTGACGCCGAAGATGCGAAACAGGGCGCGCTGCCACACCAGCTGATAGATCAGTGCCGGGAATCCGGAGAAGAAAAACAGGACGCAGAGGGTGCGTCGCCAGCGCAAGGCCTGTGCGCCAGCCGCTGCCATGCGAATGTCTTCTGGCAGGGCGGCCGCCGGCACGGCGCCAGCAACCGGATTGCTCAGTTTCATGGGACCCCCTTCCCGTTTTCACCTTCCGGTCAGGTACCGCCGAGCCTGCCGGAAAGCCTTTCGAGCCACTGTATGTCATGGCGTCCCGATCCGGGATCGGCTTTTCGGGGGGTCATCCCAATGGACTAGCATGGCCTTGCGGGCCAGCGCGCGACGCCGGGGCGGCGTCTGTCCAGCCTGTCTATATAGAGGTCATTGCGCCGATGCCGCGTGGCCGGCGGCCGCGCGCTTGCGGCCCGTCGCATACCAGATTGCCGCCGCCACCTGCAGCGCCACCAGGCCGCACCATACCGCGAGATGGGCCTGCCGGGGATATTGGCCGCCCGTTGCCGGCCACAGGTCTAGCACCAGCCCCACCCCGACCTGGCAGGCAAACGTCGCCAGGAACACGGTCAAGGTCAGCGCCGTGGTGGCGCGGCCGATCAGTGCATCGGGAAAGCTGCGCGCCAGCACGGCGTAGGCTAGGATGCCGCTCGATCCGAATACGCCGTAGGCCGCCCATGTCAGCGCCGGGGGCAGCGGCGCGCCGGCGATGATCAGGCACTGGATCACGATGAACCCGCTCATGCCGGCGCCGGCGAAGGTGTACAGGCTCACGCCGGCGCGCTCCAGATGCCGTGCGGCCCAACCGGCACACACGCAGCCGCCCATCATGGCAAAGCCGATGACCGACACCAGGCGCGCGCTCTGCTCCGGCGAATAGCCGGCCACGTCACGCAGGAACGCCCCCACCCACAGGGTCTGCACCGCGAGGAAAACCCCCTGGTTAAGCAATGCCAGCGGCACCACGCGCAGGAAGCGCTCATTGCGGAACACCTGCCAGGTGCCGCGCAACTGATCCGCCAGGCGCTGCTTGCCGGCGCGGCTGGTATCGGGGGCGCCGAACCACAGCAGCGCTGCCATGGCCAGCGTCAGCGCGGCCAGGCCGTAGCTGACCGTGCGCCAGTCGGTCCAGGACAGCAGCCAAGCCAGCGGCGCGCCGACCACTACGGCGCCGAGGCCGCCAATCGCCATCACCACGCCATTGAGCAAGGGCATGCGCGACAGCGGGAACCAGATCGACAGGGCCTGGATGGCGGCGCCCAGGCAAACCGAAACGCCAACCCCGATCATCAGGCGCCCTGCCGCCAGCGCCGCCATATTGGGCGCGGAGGCGAATACCAAGGCACCCGCCACGGCAGCCAGCAGCAACGCGGCCTCGGTACGGCGCGGGCCGAAACGGTCGAGCAGCAGCCCGGCCGGCAACTGGGCACAGGCGAAACCCAGGAAATAGAAGCTGGTCAGCAGGCCCAGATCGGCTGCACCCAGGCCCATCTCGCGGGTCAGGTGGGGCGCGAAGCCTAGGTTGACGCCCCGGAAGATATAGGAAACCAGGAAACCGAGCGAAAAAATGCACAGCACGCGCCAGCGTGCGGCGGCTAACGGGGGAGCGCTAGCCCGCGTGGTGGCAGAAGAGGCGGAAGAGGCGGAAGAGGAGGATGAGGAAGCAGAAGTCATGTCTGCATTGTCGCCAGTCGCCCGGCGCAACACCAACGAAAGATACCCGCYGCAATTGTGAGTAGAATTTGACGGCAATGACCTCCAAACACCCAAAAGCCTCCCAGGCCGGCCTGCCGGTCCAGCCCGCCGGGCACGACGAACCCGCCGGACTGGCCCCGCCGCCCGAGCCGCACCGCGCCCAGCGCCTGCCTCACCTGCCCGCGCTGCAGGCCTTGCGCGCGCTCGAGTCAGCGGCGCGCCACCGCAGTTTCTCGCGCGCGGCGGAGGAGCTTGCGCTGACCCACAGCGCCATCAGCCATCATATCCGCGCGCTGGAAGACAACCTGGGTACCAAGCTGTTCCAGCGCACCGGCCACCTG
Source organism: Cupriavidus sp. 01L45 (assembly GCF_056399885.1). Classification (NCBI taxonomy): domain Bacteria; kingdom Pseudomonadati; phylum Pseudomonadota; class Betaproteobacteria; order Burkholderiales; family Burkholderiaceae; genus Cupriavidus; species Cupriavidus sp. 01L45. The sequence goes on from NZ_JBFTSG010000017.1 coordinate 78,139, forward strand.
ATGATGCCCACCAATGTGGGCGCGCGGCTGGCGCAGCGCGTGCGCGACGGGCTTGGCGAACTGGAAGACGGGCTGCGCGAGGCCAGCAATGGCGGCGCCCCGCAGGTAGTGCGGCTGGAGGTCAGCGTCATGGCCGATCTCGCCAACGCCTGGCTGATCCGCCGCTTGCCGAGCCTGCATGYGGCGCAGCCGGGACTCGACCTGCACCTGCGGCTACACGCCGAGATCACGCCGCCCGATCCGTACTCGGTGGACGTGGGCATCTGGCACCAGCGCGTGGACCTGCCCGGCTTTGCCTGCCACAACCTGATCGAGGACCATGTGATCGCCGTCGCCAGCCCGGCGCTGCTGGCGCGCTATCCCGGCTTCACGCTGGCCGACCTGCCGCGCCTGCCGATGCTGCGCTTCGCCCTGCGGCCCTGGCGCGACTGGCTGGAAAGCGCCGGCCTGCCTGGCACCGAACCCGAGCGCGGGCCGATCTTCCAGGACGCGGGCATGATGCTGCAATCGGCGGTGGCGGGCCTTGGCGTGGCCACGGCCCGCCTGCAACTGGCCCACGATTACCTCGCCAGCGGCGAACTGGTGCAGCTTGGCACCACTAGCATCCCGTCCAGCCTGCACTACTGGGTCACCTGGCGCGAAGGCAATCCGCGCGAGAAGGCGATCCTGCAGTTTCACAGCTGGCTGCAAGGCCAGGTGGCGGCTTCGTCCGGGGACTAGCGCCCCGCCGCGCGCAGCGCTTCGATCCGTTCTCGCGTCAACGGATGGGTGGAGAAGAAGCTGCCGCCATCGTCGTCGTTGCCGGCATCCTCCGCGGCGCGGCGGCTGCGCCGCTCCCGCTTGGTTTCCCGCTCGGCGGAGGCGGCCGACGCGCCGCCCTGCCCTCCGGACCCGGCCTTGGCGGCCTCGTCCTCCGCCTGCTGCTCATGCGCGGACTCCAGCGCTTGCAGCACGTCGGCGAACGCCGACACGGGCAGCCGGTTCTCCTGCATGACCTCCAYCGCGTACGCATCCGCGTCGCGCTCGTGCTCGCGTGAATAGCGCAGGGTCAGGATGGCGGCGGGCACCCCCGCCAGCACACTGGAATAATCGCCGAAGAAATACGCCGCCAGCGCACCCACGGCCGAGGCCTGGAGCACCTGCTGCAGGCCATGGCGCTGGGCCACGTGGCCCGCCTCGTGAGCCAGCACGCCCATCAGGCCGGCGCCCGGGCCGGCCAGCTTCACGAGTTCGTCGGTCACCACGATGGTGCCGCCCGGCAAGGCCAACGCATTGGCCCCGAGCTGGCCGCCCCGGCGAAAGAGGATGCGGTACTGGTGGTCCGGATCGGGCGGGCGCCTGAGCGCGGCGAAGCCGGCGCGAATGCGCTCCTGCTCCGCCACCGGCAGGGCCGAGGGCTTGAGCAGGCCGCCGTCGATGCTGCCCAGCGTGGCTTCGCCAATCCGCGCCTCCAGCGCAGCCGGCACGCTGCGCGCCACCACGCCGGCGCCCCACGGCAACACCACGAAATATCCCGCCACCAGCACCGCGGCCAGACCCAGCACGGACAGCGCCGCCAGCCGCCAGCTGTTCTGCGCCCTCACCACCCAGCCCTCCCGGTGGCCGCTGGCCGCCAGCAGCGCGGCAAAGCCGGCGTGGTCCGTGACCTCGCAGAAGGCGCCGTCGGCAAACGTCACCAGGCGCGGCGCGCGCCTGACCCGCTCGGAAACGCGCAACGCCGCCAGCGGCGCGCGGCGCAGCACCGAGCCATCCGCTTCGCGCAACACCGCGTCGCGCCCTTCGATCGATAGCAAGCACGCATGGGCGCGCGACGAGCGGCCGTCGAAGTAAGTGGCCGCAACCGCGGCGGCGGCCGGTGCTTGGGCAGAAGCCTGCATCAGGGTCCTGGGATCGGAGTGAACCGGGTGGTAAGAATGATCATGGCGGCCAGGGGGTATCAAGGTGCCCGGCGCGCTCAGAGTGCGATGTCGATGTCGTACCAGTCCACCGCGGCATCGCCCAGCGCCCCGACCTGCTGCGTCTCGCCGGCCACGAAGGCATCCAGCGGCCCGGCTGCGAGCATGGTCATGCACTCGATACGGTAGCGCATCGAACGCACCCGCGCGAACGGCATGAACAGCCCCAGCGTCAGCACATTGGCGATCATGTTGGTTGCGAAGATAAAGAACAGCCGGCTCGCCTTGACCTCGCTGCGAAACGCGTGCGGCGCCAGCGTGGTGTGGTTCCACACCAGGTTCTGCAGGCGGGCCATGAAGAACGGGCCGACCGCCATCAGCGCCACGTAGAAGCCGATCACGGCCATGCCAATGGCCAGGAACGGCGCGCCATGCGCCACGCCTATCGCGTTGCCAAGCAAAGCGCCGGCAATCGACGTCACCGCCACCACGGCCAGCATCATGCCAAAGGCGCGCAGATAGACGCCATAGAAGTCGCCCGCGGTGGCGTCAATACCAAAGGGCGCCGTGCCGAAGCGGGTGTTGTCATGCTGGTACTGCTTGAAGCGCTGATGCGCCAGCGGCGCCAGCGCATACAGCGTGAACACGCTCAGCACGGGCCAGAGCAGGAAGACCTTGTAAGCCAGGGCGTCGCCGCCGGTGAAGGCAAAGCGCAAGCCACGGTAGCTGGAATTGGCCATGCGAAAGCGCAGCGAGCGCACCAGCAGCAGCGGGAACACCGCTGCCAGCGCCAGGCCCAGCGCCACGGCCAGGAAGGGGGAAACATGACTGCTGAGCTGGAAGACCACGGCAAGGCCAAACACGATGGCGCGGCCCTTGAGGATGGCAGAGGCACGGCCGTGGTAGTCGAAGCTGGCGCCGTCCAGCCGCGTGTTGCGGTAGAAGTACTGCATCGTCCGAACCTTGGCCCAGGCCGAATAGATGCCCAGCGTGACGATGCTCAGCAAGGCATTGACGATCCAGATACGGAAATATTCGGAACCCGAGCCGATGAACTCGAACTGCAGGGGGCGCGGCTGGCCAGCAGGCACCGGCGCTGCGGGTGCTTCGCCTGCCGTCGGCTGAAACGCGTTGTTGTCTTGCTGCATCCTTGTTCTCTCCCGTGAAATCTGCAATTGGCATGACGCCGGCGAATCACATTTGCTTGTAAGCCGTGCGCACGATATTCCTCATCCCCGCATTGCGGCCAGCAATGTATCAGGAATGCAACCAATTCGATCGTAGCCGGCCCGGAATGCAGGAAGTTCCCCCCTCATCCAACTAGGCGAGGAACGCGCCGTGCCAATGTGAGCCGGTCAACATTCGTAACTCACACGGGCTACATCTTTTGTCGCCTGCGCCCCTTCCGGCACGCGCGCCGCACGGCAAAGCTACGGTCCGGGCAAGCCATGTGCTTTGGCGTGCATAAGCTATTTGCACTGCGTTGTATCACGCTTGCAACCATTCATACGGTCGTGCGGCGGCTGCTCCACCACCCGCCACGCCCTGCGCACTTACCCTCATCCCGCTGCCGGGGCATGACCGGCAAACACATCATATGCGTCTATTGATGCACCTGACAAAGCCTGCAGGCCATGAAAACATCACTATTTTGCAGCCTCGCCATATTGCAGTGCACGCAAGACGGGTGCAAGGCAGTAACACCAAGGAAACATCCTGTTACAAGAAATCGAAGATGTAACAAGTGGCAAAAAAACATCACCAATGTAATCAATAACTTAGGTCGACTGGCACGTTCGTCGCTCTTATGCTCGTTACAAAGACCAGAGCGACCGGAACAGACAAGCACGGTACGCCGAGGATGCCGAAGCCAAGGGGGTGCAAACCGCCAGCAAAGACATCACGAGAACAAAGACTTGAACGGGGGGTGGGGTGGTGGCCGTGACAGGCAACTGCTTCGCGGGGAGGTTTGGCGCTGGGTCAGCGCAAATTTTAAGAATCCATGGCCCACGCCGCACACGGTGGAAGGCAAAGCACCGGCGCGACGATCACAAGCAGTCTTGTAGCATTTTCAGGCGCGGGACCGATTCCTGAGGGAGGAAAAGAATCGGCCCGCGGCACCTACCAAGGCGCAATAAGCCGCAAGAAACGGCAACGCGCCAGGTGAGGACCAGATGGTTGGCACGCCAGCCTGACGGGTTCCCTGGAACATGGTGGAGCTGGGAGGCCCGCCTTGTCGAGTTGCGCACCGGGGAGACAGCGGTTCCTAGACCGCTGTAGCGCCAGCGTGTACCCGTCATCGAGGAATCCCCCCTGTCTTGGCCATGGCTGGCACTTCCAGCCGAATCCTGTGCCCGATCTTCAGCGGGCGCTTTTTCCCCTTTAAACCATGACGTGAAGGAGATGGACATGAACACCATGTTCGAAGGCATCAAGCGTTTTGTCCGTGACGAAGATGGCGCCGCTGGCATCGAGTATGCCTTGCTACTCACATTCGTGGCGCTGGCCATGATCGTGGCAGGCCCGACGGTCAAGAGTGCGGTCGGCACCATCTGGACCAATATCAGTAACGCCTTGACCGGCACTGCCGCCACGTGATCGAAAGCAGCATCACGGCCCAGCCGGCTCCTGAAGCCGGTTGGGTCGTGCCAGCGCTGCTACCACGGCAATTTTCGTGCCCCTTGTACTTTTTGCAGGATAGAGCCATGAGCACGTTCGACCCCGTCGCATCTGGACTCGTGCTGGTCATGGTCGCCATTGCCGCCGCCAGTGACCTGCGCAGCCACCGCATTCCCAACTGGCTGGTCGCAACGGGCTTGCTCGCGGCACTCCTGCTGCAGGTTTTCGAACATGGCGCCAGCGGCGGCTCGCGCGCATGGCTAACTGGCGCTCTTGCCGGACTGGCTCCGTTCCTGGTGCTCTATCTCGCGGGCGCCGTCGGCGCCGGCGACGCCAAGCTCATGGCTAGCATCGGTGCCTTCGTGGGCGTACAGCCGGCGCTACAGATTGTCCTGGCGAGCTTTCTGGTCGGAGGCGTGATGGCGCTGGCCATCATGGTGGCGCGCAAAAACGCGCGCCAGACCCTCGCGGGCCTGTCCGCGCTGCTGCTGTGGCTGCCATTCAGCTGGCGCGCCACCGCGGCAGACACGGCCAAAACGCAGACAACTGCGCGCCTGCCCTACGCCGTGGCGCTGGCCGGGGGCGTACTACTGGTGATGACAGGCACGCTCTGAAGCGCGGATCGGTGTGCCCAGAACATAAGTACACAGGCCCCGCGAGCGGGCCGGAAAGGGAGAGAAGAATCATGTACGAGCACACATCGGCTGTCTCGGCCTCATCCGCGCCTGCGCAGCGGCGCCGGTGCAAGACACCTCGGCAAGCTCGCAACACCCTGCCACTGGCGGCATCACGTGGAGCACGACAAGTCCCGCGCCAGCAGGAAAAGACCGGCGTCAACACGCGGCTGGGTGACCGACGACCTCGCCGCCAGGGACACTGCATTTTCGCCCGCCACTGAACACTGCCACACGGTTTGGAAGACATGGAGCTTGGCGTAGCCGCCAAGGGGGCGCGCTCGTGCCTAGCCTGGCCGCGCCGATGCCGCGATTCACACTGGGGAGGACCATCAAATGAGAAACGTACGCGCAATCGTGATGCTGCTGGTGGCGGCCCTGGCCGGCCTGGCCGCGGTCGTGCTGGCCTCGCGCTGGATGATGCAGCAAAGCTCCGGCAGCGTGACCAAGGTCGTGGTGGCAGCCACGGACATCAATCTGGGGCAGCGGCTCGCTCCGGAGTTCGTCAAGACCGTCGACTGGCCGCGCGACAGCCTGCCGCCGGGAGCCCTGACCGAGCAGAAGCTGATCGATGGGCGAGTGACCAAATCCAGCGTCATGCGTGGCGAGCCCATCCTGGAATCCAAGCTAACGCCCGTCGGCACCCGCGGCGGACTCTCGGCGGTGATCGCCGAAGGCAAGCGCGCCATCACCGTGCGCGTCAACGACGTGGTTGGCGTAGCGGGCTTCGCACTGCCCGGCAGCTTCGTCGACATCATCGTGAACACCCAGAAAGATGCGAACAAGGGTGATGCCTCGGCGCAAAACGAGCAGTCCATTTCGAAGATCGTGCTGGAAAAGATCCTGGTCCTTGCCATCGCGCAGGAGGTCAATCGCGATGAGACCAAGCCCAAGGTGGTCAACGCCGTGACGCTGGAAGTCTCGCCCGACGAAGCCGAGAAGCTCGATCTGGCGCGCAGCGTGGGCACGCTCTCGCTGGTATTGCGCAACCAGATCGATCCGCGCCCCGTCGACACCGCGGGCGCCACCAAGCGCAGCCTCCTCAACGAACCCGTGATCAAAGCCGCCGTGGCCGTGCCGGTGGTGGCCAAAGCCGTCCAGGTCGTGCACCGCATAACGGAAAAGAAGATCGCCACCAACTGTGTAGGCGTCATCAGTGGCATGCAGCAAAACCAAGAATGCTTCTGATGCACAGACGTTGAGATTGCAAATTGCCGACCCCTTCACCAGGGTCAACAACCGGGGGGAATTCAAATGGACCGATACCACCACCAGGAGGGCAGCCTTCGCACCTGCGCGGCTCGCAGCGGCCCCACACGACGGAGCCTCATCACGCTGGCCGTGCTGTCGCTATCCAGCATCTGGCTGGCCAGCGAGCAAGCCCAGGCAGCCGATGCCGCGGCTGCCGGCCAGCCGGCAGCCGCCAATCCGCAGGCCATGAAGCTGGCCGCCAACGGCCCGATCCAATTGACCATTGGCGCGGCCAGCGTACCCCCGCCACCCAGCGATACCGGCATTAGCCGCGGACCCAACTGCAGCAGCGCAGCGCGCGAGCCACAACAGGTGATCGTGCCGGTCGGCAAGTCCCGCATGCTGTCTCTGCCGGAGCCCGTTCGTACACGCACGCTAGGCAACCCCAGCGTGGTGCAAGCCATGCTGGTGTCGCCACAAACCCTCTACCTGCTCGGCCTGGACGTTGGCACGACGAACATGATCGTGCAGGGCAAGAGCGGCGGTTGCACGGTGATTGATGTGACCGTGGGCGCAGACCCCGGCGGCTTGCAGTCGACCTTGCACGAACTGCTGCCCCAAGCCAGGCAGGTGCGTGTCGCCTCTGCCGCGGATAGCCTGGTGTTGAGCGGCAACGTGCCCGATTCCACTGTGGCGCAGATGGTAATCGACATCGCCAACGCCTTCGTCGCGCGGCAGACCCGCAGCCCGCTGCAAGCGCCGCAGCAGCAGATAGGCGCCCCCGTGGGCCAGAATCCGATGCTGGCCATGGCCGGCACCAGCATGGGCGGACTCGGCATGCTCGGCGCCGGCGCCAACGGCGGGCAGCCGCTGCGCAGTCCACGCATCATCAATATGATGACGGTGGACTCGCCCCAACAGGTGATGCTGGAAGTCAAGGTCGCTGAGGTGTCGAAGACGCTGATCGACCAACTCGGCGCCGCAGCCAACCTGAACGGCGCCTTCGGCAGCTGGACCTTTGGCCTGCTGGCCAATTTTCTCTCCGGCGGCGCGGGAGTGATCTCCGGCATGAAGTCGAACAACCTGCCCTTCAACTTCCAGATCGATGCGCAGAAGGGCGACAGCTTGTTCAAGATCCTGGCTGAACCCAACCTGATGGCCATCAGCGGCCAGGAGGCGAGCTTCCTCGCAGGCGGCAAGGTGTTTATACCAGTGCCGCAAGCCTCCAGCGCCGGCGGTACCACCATCACCCTGCAAGAGGAAACCTTCGGTGTCGGCCTGCGCTTCACGCCAACCGTGCTTGCCAACGGGCGCATCAACCTGAAGGTGGCCCCGGAAGTCTCCGAGCTCTCGCCGACCGGGGTAGCGCTCACCGCGCCCAACCTTGCCGGCACCACCATCCTGCCGCTGATCACGACCCGCCGCGCGTCCACCACGCTGCAGGTGATGGACGGCCAGAGCTTTGCCATTGGCGGCCTGATCAAGAGCAGCGTCACGGGTAGCCTGAAGGCGCTGCCGGGCGCAGGCGAGCTGCCTGTGCTGGGCAACCTGTTCCGCAGCACCAACTTCCAGCAGGACAAGAGCGAACTGCTGTTCGTGGTCACGCCTCGCCTGGTCAAGCCGCTGCCGGCCAACTTCCCGATGCCGACCGACTCCTTCGGGCCATCGACTCGCGGCGAGGTCTTCATCAACGGCAACATGGAAGGCCATCCTGTGGTCGACAATCCGCAGGGCATGCCGCCGGGAATGYCCGCTCCGCAGACACCGACTGGTGCCCCGACCGCACCGATGGCACCTGCCCCGGTCGCGCCGACCACCAGCACCTCGCCCGCAGGCAGTGGCCGCGACACCGCCGCGGCCCGCGCCCTCGTGCCTTCGAGCAATGCCTTGCCGACAAGGACCGGCAGCGACACGGCATCACCCGCAACCGCCGACGCGCCCTTGCCCACGGCAGCCGCGGCGCCAGCGCCGGCCTCCGGCTCCGCGCTGTGAGCCCGGTACCGGCGGACCGCAATGAACAGGGGAATATCATGAAGATCCGGAACCTCCTTGCCACCTCCACCCGGCTTGCCGCCGTCGCCCTCGTCGCCGGCCTGGCCGGCTGCATGACCACCACGCCGGTGTATGACACGCGCTTCGGCGATGCCGTGYGGACCGTGCGCGCCATGCAGACGCTCAACCCGGACGCCTCGATGAACACGGACCCGGTGACCGGCGTCGACGCACGCAGCGCCACCTACGCCATGGACCGTTACAACACATCGTTCCGCAATCCGCCAGTCGACAGCAATGCCTACGCGGTCGGGGTGGGCAGCTCGGCCTCTGGCTCCGCGCCCTGACCGCGTGGCGGCACGCGCCGGCCCAGGACACCGCCGCATGCCGCCAAGGCAAACCGAAATTTGGGAGAAATCGAGATGGCAAAGCTCATTCTGGTCTCGGCCGACGAGACGCGGGCCCGGCAGATGTCCGCGATGGCAGGACAGGTCATCACGCACCGGCAGGTGCAACTGGTCTGCGCCGACCCGGAGAAGGCGCTCGGCATGGCAGGGCTGATCCACCCATCCGACTTCCTCATCTTGCTGGCCGACGATTTCAGCATCAACGTGCTGGAGCGCTTGCGCCAGCGCTTTCCCGAACCCGGCGATGTTCCCTGCATCCTGGTCACGCCGTCGCCATCCACTGAGCTGCTGATGCGCGCCATGCGAATGGGCGTTCGCAGCGTACTGCGCTGGCCGCTGGATTCGCGCGAATTCAATGAGGAGCTGGAACGACTGGCCGTCAAATCGCAGGGAGGCACCGAGACGGAGGCCCGCACGCTGACCTTCGTCTCATGCAAAGGCGGGAGCGGCACCACGTTCGTTGCGGCCAACCTTGGCTATGCCATCGCAGCCAACCACGGCAAGCGCGTGCTGCTCGTGGACCTGGTTCAGCAGTTCGGGGATGCCGCCTTCCTGGTTACCGACAAGGCACCTCCGGCTACGCTGACGGACATTTGCCAGCAGGTGGACCGGCTGGACCTTGCCCTGCTCGACGCCTGCATCACCCACGCGCATCCGAACTTTGATGTCATCGCTGGTGCCGGCGACCCGGTGAAAGCGGGAGACATCAAGGCTGCCCATATCGAGAGCATCCTCGACCTGGTGAGACCGGTATACGACGTCATCATCTTCGACGTCGGCCAGGACATCAACCCTTCCACGATTATGGTGCTGGACCACAGCGACAGGATTTATCCGGTCATGCAGCTTAGTCTGCCGTACCTGCGCGCCGGACGGCACCTGATGGAGATATTTCACTCGCTAGGCTACCCGTCCGACCGCCTGTACATCGTGATCAACGAGTACGAGAAGCATTCGGCAGTCAGCTTGCGCACGATGGAAGACACGCTTGGCGCAAAAATTGCGCACATGCTGCCGTCCGATCCAAAGGCGGCCCGAGACTCGAGCAACCAGGGCGTGCCCATACTGCAGTTGGCCGAGCGCAACCCGATCTCGCGCGAGTTGCTGCAGATGGCCGATGGCGTCTACCCGAGTGCCGTGAAGAAGAAGGAGGGCCTGCTGCAAAAGCTGCTGGGCCATCGCAACCGCCGGGCCACCCAAGTCCAGTCCATCGAAAAGCATGCATAGCCACGCGGCGGCAACGCTCAGCCCGGTACGATCATAGGCGCACGGCGCCCTGCGGAGAATCAATATGTCACTGCGCGAACAACTCATTGAAAAGGCCGGCGAGACCGTGGCAGAGCGGGTCGGCCCCGTCAGCACCACCGCGAATGCCGCCTACCAGCAGCTAAAGATTGAGATCCACGAGGCCATCATCGAGCGTGTGGAACTGGAAAAGCTGCAGCGCCTCACGCCGGAGCAGGTGCGCCGCGAACTGGCACTGATGGTCGAGCGCATTATCGAAGAGCGCAACGTGCCCATCAATGAGACCGAACGCAAGCGCCTGGTATCGGACGTGCGCGATGAGATGCTGGGCTTCGGACCGCTAGAACCGCTGCTCAGCGATCCCACCGTTTCCGACATCCTGGTCAATACGTCAAAACAAGTCTACGTGGAACGCCGCGGCAAGCTCGAACTGACGGCCGTCACCTTCCACGATGACGCCCACCTGATGAAGATCATCGACAAGATCGTGTCACGCGTGGGGCGGCGCATCGATGAATCCAGCCCGATGGTGGACGCTCGGCTTCCCGATGGCTCGCGTGTCAATGCCATTATCCCGCCCTCGGCGGTAGACGGCCCGCTGTTGTCGATCCGGCGTTTCTCCGTCAATCCGCTGATGGTCAAGGATCTGGTGGAATTGCAGACGCTCACGCCACCGATGGCTCAACTGATCGAAGCCATGGTCAAGGCCAAGCTGAATATCCTCATCTCGGGCGGCACCGGCAGCGGCAAGACCACCATGCTCAATATCCTATCGGGCTTCATCCCGGCGAGCGAACGCATCGTCACCATCGAGGACGCGGCGGAACTGCAGTTGAGGCAAGACCACGTGCTGCGCCTGGAGACACGGCCGCCAAATATCGAGGACAAAGGCGAGATCACACAGCGGGCGCTGGTCAAGAACGCGCTGCGGATGCGCCCGGACCGCATCATCCTTGGCGAAGTCCGTGGCGCCGAAGCACTCGACATGCTGCATGCCATGAACACCGGGCACGAAGGTTCGCTCGCCACCATCCACGCCAACACGCCTCGCGACGCACTGACCCGGCTCGAAAACATGGTCAGCATGTCCGGCCTATCGCTGCCGCCCAAGACCATGCGGCAGCAGATCACTTCGGCCATCACCGTGATCCTGCAGGTGTCGCGGCTGACCGACGGCAGGCGCAAGTTGATGAGCGTGCAGGAGATTACCGGCATGGAAAGCGACATCGTCAATATGCAGGAGATCTTTACGTTCAAGCGCACGGGAGTGGATACGGAGGGGCGTGTCAAAGGGCATTTCTGCGCCACCGGCGTGCGACCCCATTTTTGCGAACGCCTGCAGGCCTTCGGCCTGAGCTTGCCGGATCGGTTGTTCGAGCCCTCACTCCGCTTCGAGGTATGAGCCACCCGCCCTCTGCGCAGGAGATCAAATCATGAACACAACCCTCGCTGGCTTCGCCCTCGCGCTCTTCATCGCCATCGTGCTGCTGATCGTCACCACCTACCTGTGGTGGCAAGGCAAGCACAGCACCGGCGCGCGACGCCTGGGCCGTCGCCTGCGCTCTGTGGCAGAGGCGGCCTGGCAGCATGAGCCTTCGTCCATCATGAAGGAACGCACGCTCAGCCGTTCGGCGTTCGTCGCGAACTTGCTGCGCAAGCTGCCGCGCGTCCGCGCGCTGGACCAGTTGCTGATGCAGTCCGGCCTCTACTGGAACGTGTCAACCTTCCTCGGCTTCACCTTGCTGCCCGCGGCGGCGCTGTATCTCACGGCCATATTCCTGGCCGTGCCCGCCCTGCCGGCGAGTGTCGCGGCCCTTTGCTGGCTGCCGGTACCACTTTGGTTCGTGAACAAGCGCCGCACCCGTCGGCTGCAGCAGATCGAAGCACAGCTTCCAGAGGGAGCCGACCTGATGAGCCGCGCGCTGCGTGCCGGCCACTCCTTCTCCAGTGCGCTCGACATGGCCGGCGATGAATTGCCAGACCCGCTGGGCGCCGAGTTCCGTCTTACCTTCGACGAGATCAACTATGGGGCCTCGATGCAGGACGCCTTGAACAACATGGCCTCCCGCGCGCCACTGCCCGACCTGCGCTACCTGGTGATCGCTGTACTGATCCAGCGCGAGTCCGGCGGCAACCTGGCGGAGATCCTCGGCAACGTCAGCCACATCATCCGCGAGCGGATGAAGCTGATGGGCCAGGTCCGCGTGCTTTCGGCCGAGGGCCGCCTTTCCGGCGTGATCCTGTCGGTGCTGCCCTTTGGCCTGGCTGGCGCAATGTATCTGCTTAACCCGGAGTTCCTCACGCCCCTGGCGACAGATCCCGTAGGCCCGTGGATCGTGGGCTATGCCGTTGGCCTGATGATGCTTGGCCTGATATGGATGCGCAAGATCGTACGCATCCACGTCTAGGCATAGCCGGTTCCAACATGAAAGAGGATGGGCGCCGCCCAGCATAATCATGAGACTCGAGCAAATTCTCATCCTGGTCTTCACTTTCCTGCTAGCCTTTGGCATAACGCTGGCCGCCATGACATTGCTGCAGCGCGACGAACTGCGGCGGCGCATCTCCCAGGTAACCAGGGCCGCTACCGGCAGCGACGGTACGCCGTCAGTGCTGCAGGACAACTGGATGCACAAGCTGGAACGTGTGTCCAAGCCCTTGGCCAAGCTCGCGGTACCCAAGGAGGGTTGGGACGGTTCCGCAATGCGCACGCGCTTCATGAACGCCGGCTGGCGCAACTCCTCTGCCATTCCGCTCTACTTTGCCGCGAAGACGGCGCTGGCCCTGGCGTTCCCGCTGCTGCTGTTCTTGCTGACGGGCGGAGTAATCAGCGAGGACAACCCCCGTCTGCTGCCCACTGCCCTTCTGGCCATCGCCATTGCCGGCTTCTACCTGCCTGACCTGGTCTTGCGCAGGCGCGTCTCGCAACGCAAGCAGCAAATATTCGAGACCTTCCCCGATGCCCTTGACCTGATCACTGTATGTGTCGAGGCAGGACTCGCGCTCGACGCGGCGCTGCTCAAGGTGGTGGACGAACTGCGCGGCCAGCAAGGCGCGCTGGCGGAGGAGCTCGAGTTGCTTGTGCTGGAACTGCGCGCTGGCCTTTCGCGGGAGAAGGCACTGCGCAACCTCGCGCTGCGCACCGGCGTGGAAGACGTCGACATGCTGGTCAGCATGCTGATCCAGGCCGACCGCTTCGGCACCAGCGTCGCCGATTCGCTACGCGTGCATGCCGATACACTACGCGTAAAGCGGCGCCAGTACGCCGAGGAACGTGCAGCGAAAATCTCTGTCAAGCTACTCTTTCCGCTGATCTTCTTTATCCTTCCGTCGCTGTTTGTCGTGCTGCTCGGCTCCCCCGCCATTCAGTTCTATCGATCGCTGTTCCCCTACATGATGGGTACTTCCGGCTGACGGGAACAAGCCATGTGCTCCAGACCGGCAGCGTAGGAACAGACAAGGGGTTAAGCCATGCATACCCAGGGAATCAAGAGATCACGGTGGCAGCGGGGGGCCAGCGCAGTGGAGTTTGCGCTAGTGGCCCCGCTCTTCTTCCTCCTGCTGTTCTCCATCGTCGACTTCAGCGCGATGATGTGGGCCAATCTGACCATGCAGCATGCCGTGCGCGAAGGGGCACGCTACGCCATCACCGGGCAGAGCAGTTCGCCACAGCGCTACCAGGCCGTGCTGGCGAAAATCCATGACAGTTCGCTGGGCGTCTACGACATGTCAAACGCCACGGTCAGCACCTGGGTCAACGGTACCAGCCAGAGCAATGGCAACAGCATGTTTGGCGGCGCCGGCGACATCGTGGTGATCGAAGTCAACTGCTCGTGGCCGCTGCTCACGCCGATGGTCGCAGCCTTCTTCAAATCCACGGGCGGCAAGTACAACTTCAGCGTGGCTGCCACCATGCGCAACGAGGCCTTCTGATGAAACGCACCCGCCCACTGCCCCGCAGGCGCGCCGCGCGCGGCATCGCCAGCATCGAGTTCGGCATCCTGCTGCCCATCTTCATTTTCCTTACGCTACCGGTGATCGACTTCGCGCGGGCGATCCAGGCCAATCTGATCCTGGTCAACCTTACGCGCGAGGGCGCCAACCTGGCTTCGCGCAGTTCGGCTTATACACCGCAGGTCATCATGAACACGCTGGCCCAGACCACGCCGCCTTTGAAGATGAGCCAGCGCGGCATGATCTACATCACCAAGATCATGGGCAATGCCGAGACCTGCGCCGGCAAAGGCTGCGTGCGCAATATCGTGCTTGAGCAGTATCGCTGGACAGGCGGCTGGTCCCTGGGCGGCACGGTACCAGGGAGCCAGGTGTGGAACTGCGGCACCGGCAGCGGCTCATGGGCGAGCGACGGAAGCTGCAGCGGCCTGCCCACCGGCGGCACCTCCTCGCCCACGGCTAATGCGATGGCCGGCCTGCTTAACGACGGCGAAATCGTCTTCGTGGTCGAGTCCTACTACAACTTCGACATGTTCTTCAAGGGACTGACGATGGGTGTGCTGAAGATGCCGGATATCGGCCCCAATTTGTATTCGGCCACCTCATTCTGACGCAACGGCAAGGAGCAACCATGAGGAAGCAACATGCTGGCAAGCAGCGGGGACAAATCACCCTCATCGCTGCCGCGCTAATGATCGCGCTGCTGGGAACCGTCGGGCTCGCCATTGATGCTGGCATGGCCTACGTGATCAAGGCCAGGCTGAACGCAGCAGTCGACTCCGCCGCCGTCGCCGCAGCGAGGGCGGTCACCAGCGGCAGTACGCAGGCCGACCAGACCGCGAACGCCCGACAGGCCGCCCAGGACTTCTTCAACACCAACTTCCCCACAGGCTACCTGCGTGCGACACCGACGCTGGATACGACCTCGGTACAGTTCGACACCCCAACCCTTGGCGCAGTCACCATTGGGGTTTCCGCGACGGCAACCATGCCGCTGACGCTGATGAAGGTGCTCGGCTTCAGCAATATCGCCGTTGCCGCCACTTCACAGTCGATCCGAAAGGATCTCGACCTGATTTTCGTGATTGACTCGTCGGGGTCGATGGGCCCGGTGTGGAGCACGGTGAAGAGCAACGCCA
Source organism: Cupriavidus sp. 01L45 (assembly GCF_056399885.1). Lineage (NCBI taxonomy): Bacteria > Pseudomonadati > Pseudomonadota > Betaproteobacteria > Burkholderiales > Burkholderiaceae > Cupriavidus > Cupriavidus sp. 01L45. The sequence goes on from NZ_JBFTSG010000017.1 coordinate 93,255, forward strand.
ACACGTTCCTGGATCAGTTCAGCCCGACCGAGGACCGGGTGGGCCTGGTACATTTTTCGGCCGGTGCGGTGTCCGATATTGCAATCAAAACGACGCAGCGCGGCTTCGATCGCACAACCATGGAGAGCACGATCAGCAAGCTGACCAGTGGTGGCACCACCAACTATGCGGAAGGGTTGTACCAGGCGCGCGCGCAGCTCGACTTGATTCCGACGGCCAACCGTTCCAGCCTGCGCGTTGTCGTGTTCTTCTCGGATGGCGAACCCAATACGCTGGCCGCCAGCTACAACATGGGTACCCGCACGGACGTGACTACGACAACCAACGTCGTCACCTGCACCAACGGCAAAAACAAGACGTGCACGACCACCCAGACCGTCAACAACACCAGCAACACGGTGAATGCCAACAAGACCTGCGCGGGGGGCGCCAGCGCCTCATCGAACCCGCCCACGGGACTGTATTACCCCGACAAGCAGTCCGCTTCCATGCCGAGCCCATGTGCGATGAGTTCATCAACCGACACCTCGGGAAGCCTCGGGAACGGCAACAAGGCAGGGACCTATACACAAACAACCACGACTGTCGCCTACGGGCCGACCGCCATGACACCGACCTATGACGTACGCCAGGAGACAAATCCGACGCTGAAGTTCAAGGTGGTCGGCAGCGAGGCAAACACCAACTCCGGTTTGCCGGTGGCGGCTACCTTTAACGCGACGAACCTCGGTAACGCTTCACAGAACGTGGCGATGGAGATGGCGTCCTATTTGCGCGACAACAACGTGTACATCTTCACCCTCGGCCTGGATGGCAATGGCGGCTTCAACGAAGCGCTGCTGAAGAACATGGCGAACACACCGGATGCCACTCTGTACAACAGCAAGCAGCCCGCGGGCATCTATTGCTACGCCGCCAACATCAGCGGTCTCAAGCCGTGTTTTTCGAAACTCGCATCAGAAATCCTGCGAATTTCCAAGTAGGCGTTTCCGCAGCGCATTGGGCCAACTGGCAGTGGAACCCGAGGGGCATCATGTTCGACAGTAAAACCGTCCAGCTTGTGAGGGAGCCGGTGGTGCCGATGCTGCTGCGTTTTCGCGAGGCAGCGTTGGAGATCTGCCTGCGAGGCGGTACCGCGTTCCTGTTGGTGATGTTCGCCTGCGTGGCGATCAAGCACTGGCTCGCCGACCCGACGCGTATTACTCTGCTGCTCATCGTGGTGGCGGAGATCCTGACGGTTGGCCTGTCGCTGATAGTACGGATACCTGCCCGGCGTGACTGGAGTCCTGTCGCCATACTCTGCTCGCTGTGCGGCAGCTATTACTTCCTTGCCGTCCAGCTCGCTCCGGGTACGCGGATCGTGCCCGAAGCGGTCGGTGCCGGGCTACAGATCGCGGGGCTTGCGTGGCAGATCTTCGCCAAGATGTCGCTACGTTTGTCGTTCGGCATATTGCCCGCCAATCGCGGGATTGTGTCGCGCGGCGCTTATCGCTTCGTGCGGCATCCGATCTATCTTGGCTACCTCGTTGCAGACATCGGCTTCCTCCTTGTGAACTTTGGGCTGCAGAACCTGCTTGTCTATGCCGGGCAGTTCGTACTGCAGGGGGTCCGGGTCGCGCGCGAGGAAAAACTCCTGTCCGACGATCCCGCGTATCGTTCGTATCGGGACAAGGTACGCTTTCGCATCTTGCCGGGTCTGTTCTGAGCGCAGGGCCCGTGCCTGGCGTTCGCCTAACAGCCCGGCCTTGACCGGGCCCGCTCTTTTCTGAAGAATCCACGCATAACCGTGCCCGGAGCCAGCGCACGGATTGCATGGAGCCAGCATGAGAATCCGCATCCTCAGCGATCTGCACCTCGAGCACGATGTGCCGGCGGCGGTGCCCGCCTGCCCCGCCGACCTGGTGGTGCTGGCCGGCGATATCGCCAACGGCCGTGCCGGCGTCGACTGGGCCGCGCGCACTTTTTCCGGGCCGGTGGTCTATGTGCCGGGCAATCACGAATACTACGAGAGTGCCTTCGGGCCGGTGGATGCGGCAATGGAAGAAGCCGCCCGCGAGGCGCTGCACGTGCGGGTGCTCAACGATACCGTGGCCCATTTCGATAGCCTCGCGGGCAATCCGGTCCGCGTGATCGGCACCACCTGGTGGACCGACTACGCGTTGTTCGGCACCGCCCGGCGCGAAGAGTCGATGCTGGCCTGCGCCGGCGTGATGGTCGACCATCGCCTGATCGAGGTCGAGGACGCTAACGGCCAGCGGCGCCGCTTCACCACCGCCGACGCACTGGCGCGGCACGAGGCGGCCAGCGCCTGGCTGGCCGTGCAACTCGCCACGCCCTTCGAAGGCAAGACGGTGGTGGTGACCCACCACGCCCCCGATCTCGGCAGCCTCGACCCGCGCTTTTCCCACGACCTGGTCTCCAGCGGCTTTATCTCGCGCCGGCCTGACCTGATCGCGCAGGCCGACCTGTGGGTCCACGGACATACCCATACAGGGTTCGACTACCGCCTCGAAAACGCCCGCGTGGTGTGCAACCCACGCGGCTATGTGCGCCGCAAGACCGGCGAACTGGAGAACCCGGCTTTCGACTGGTGCTACACGGTGGAACTCTGACGCCGCCGGAGCGGTCGCCCGCGCGGCAACCGGCGCACAAGCAAAAACCCCCGCCGGCTCGCGCCAGCGGGGGTTTTTGTTACTACAGGTAATGCGGATAAAGCAGGCTGCCAGGTTGGCAGGCCGGCAGATTTACATCATGCCGTCCATGCCGCCCATGCCACCCATGCCGCCCGGCATTGCCGGAGCCGACTCGTCCTTCGGCAGTTCTGCCACGGCGCAATCCGTGGTCAGCATCAGCGAAGCGACCGAAGCAGCGTTCTGCAGCGCGGTGCGGGTCACCTTGGTCGGGTCCAGCACGCCCATTTCCACCAGGTCACCGTACTCGCCGGTGGCGGCGTTGTAGCCGTAGTTGCCCTTGCCTTCGATGACCTTGGCCACGACGACCGAAGCTTCTTCGCCAGCGTTCAGCACGATCTGGCGCAGCGGCTCTTCCATGGCGCGCAGCACGATCTTGATGCCGGCGTTCTGGTCAGCGTTGTCGCCGGTCAGGTTGGCGATGGCAGCGCGAGCGCGCAGCAGGGCCACACCGCCGCCGGGGACGATACCTTCTTCCACGGCTGCGCGGGTTGCGTGGAGTGCGTCTTCCACACGTGCCTTCTTTTCCTTCATTTCGACTTCGGTGGCTGCGCCAACCTTGATCACTGCAACGCCGCCGGCCAGCTTGGCCACGCGCTCTTGCAGCTTTTCACGGTCGTAGTCCGAGGTCGCTTCTTCGATCTGGGCACGGATCTGCTTCACGCGTGCTTCGATCGAGGCTGCGTCGCCGGCGCCGTCGATGATGATGGTGTTTTCCTTGCCGATTTCGATGCGCTTGGCTTGACCCAGTTCTTGCAGGGTTGCCTTTTCCAGCGTCAGGCCGATTTCCTCGGCGATCACTGCGCCGCCGGTCAGGATGGCGATGTCTTCCAGCATGGCCTTGCGGCGGTCGCCGAAGCCCGGAGCCTTGACAGCGGCGGTCTTCAGGATGCCACGGATGTTGTTCACCACCAGGGTCGCCAGGGCTTCGCCTTCGACGTCTTCAGCGATGATCAGCAGCGGGCGGCCCGACTTGGCCACTTGCTCCAGCACCGGCAGCAGGTCGCGGATGTTCGAGATCTTCTTGTCGAACAGCAGCACGAACGGGTTGTCCAGGGCGACAACTTGCTTTTCCGGGTTGTTGATGAAGTACGGCGACAGGTAGCCGCGGTCGAACTGCATGCCTTCCACGACTTCCAGTTCGTCGGCCAGCGACTTGCCGTCTTCCACGGTGATSACGCCTTCCTTGCCGACCTTGTCCATCGCTTCAGCGATCAGCTTGCCGATCACTTCGTCGCTGTTGGCGGAGATCGAGCCAACCTGGGCGATTTCCTTGCTGGTGGTGGTGGTCTTGGTCAGCTTCTTCAGCTCTTCGACCGCGTTCACCACAGCCTTGTCGATGCCGCGCTTCAGGTCCATCGGGTTCATGCCGGCGGCAACGTACTTCATGCCTTCGCGCACGATCGACTGGGCCAGCACGGTTGCGGTGGTGGTACCGTCACCGGCGTTGTCGCTGGTCTTGGAAGCCACTTCCTTGACCATTTGCGCGCCCATGTTCTGCAGCTTGTCCTTCAGCTCGATTTCCTTGGCCACGGACACGCCGTCCTTGGTCACGGTCGGGCCGCCGAAGCTGCGCTCCAGCACAACGTTACGACCCTTCGGGCCCAGGGTAACCTTGACTGCGTTGGCGAGAATGTTCACGCCTTCGACCATCTTGGCACGGGCGGCGTCGCCGAATACTACGTCTTTAGCTGCCATGTTCTGAATCTCCTAAATCGGTACGAATGGGGTGCGTGGATTACTTGTTCACCACAGCCATGATGTCTTCTTCGCGCATGACCAGCAGTTCCTGGCCATCCACCTTCACGGCTTGGCCGGCATACTTGCCGAACAGCACGCGGTCACCCACCTTGACGTCGAGGACGATCGAAGCGCCCTTGTCGTCCTTCTTGCCGGGGCCCACGGCCAGCACTTCACCTTGATCAGGCTTTTCGGCAGCATTGTCGGGAATCACGATGCCGGAAGCGGTCTTGGTTTCATTGTCCAGACGCTTGACGATCACGCGGTCGTGCAAAGGACGCAGATTCATACGGACTCCTTGGTACAAAAAGTGATTTCAGGTTCACAAAATTGGCCGCCAGCACTAACGGCCAGCAGAATTGGTGCGCCGGGCGAGGCCTGTTAGCACTCATGCCCGACGAGTGCTAATTATAGGGACGGGGGTTTACGTTTTCAAGTCAGCGACTTGATACGTGTTTACCCTTCCTCCGGCAAAATTCTTCATGCCGAAGTTCGTTCAACCTTGAACCCGCGCAGCCAGAGGCGCAGCCAGGCTTTCAAGATTCTCATTTAAATACAGAGGCTTATGAGGAATGGCGGCACAGCCGCGCGCTGGCGCCGCCGGGAGGCAACCATGGAATTTCATGTGGACTGGCTGACTGTGGCTTTAATCTCTAGGGCTTCGCCGTCCTGGCATCCTTGTCAGTGAAATCGTAGAGGTGCGTGTTATCCGGCGTTTCCCCGATCCTTGTCCCTCTCTGGCTAAACGGGATGCGGCGGCGGAAATTCTCGCTGTCCGACCTGGCGCTCTGAGTGGCAAGTCTGGCTGCCTCCGGGTAGGCCATTGGTCGCTTGTCCTTCTCAATCTCAAGCAGCCTCGTCTGCTCGTTCACGCGTACGCTGTACTTGCCCAGGTTGTAGAGGAGATACATGGCGAAGAGGTTGTCGAAGTCCTCGTAGGCGCCTTGCTCCCTGCGGAAATCCATGGACAGGACCGAGGGGAAACGATTGGGCAGGTCCTTGAAGGCCACCTTTTCGTCCTCGTGCGGATCCATATAGGTCGAGCCGCCGTATTTCTTGTACAGCACCACGTCCATGCCGTACCCGCGCTTGCCCCACTCCTTGATGAGCTTCATCGCCATCTCGGTGGGGAGGTTGGCCGTGGCGGCCGCCACCACCCGCCGTCCGGACAGGACCTTGGCACTGGTGACCTCCAGGTCCTTGTAGCCCGCCCCGAACTTGAATGCGGCGCCGACGGTTTTGGCGCAGTTGAGGCGCATGTAGTCGTACTTGATCTCGCCGCGGTGATACTCGGTATTCCTGGCGCGCTGGTGATAGTCGTCATTGATGCGCCTGAAGTAAGCCACCAAGGCCTCCTTGTCGCTGGCCGGTATGCCACGGACGCGCACGCCGATGACCGAGCGCTTGTAGATCTCGCCGAAGTCCAGGCCAAACGAGGCCGTTTCCGCGATCGAGGAGACAGTCTTGAACAAGTACTCTTTCTTCGGGATGCCAACCATCAGATCCGAGGTGTAGAAGCCGCTCTGGTGCTTACGTGTACGGTCGGCATAGAAGTTGGCCGAGTAGACCAGATCGTCGCCAGGCGCATCGTCCCGGATCGCCAAGGCGAGATGGCCAGCCGACCCGCCCTTGGAGGTGCCAAAACTGATCAGCAACTCCAGAYCATAGGGATCCTCGCGAAGGAGATCGGTCAGTTTGTCGATGTTGGCAGGCTCAGGCCCGCCCTTGCTGCCGAAGTCGACGGCGACGGCCCCCTCCGGCAACAGAACGGCTATCACTACGAGCCAAATCGCTAACCTCATCCTCATTGCACTCATTGCTCCATTCACGCCCCTGGATACTGTAATGCGAATCGGCGCCCCCCGAAACACCGCAGGCAACGCGGGAATGACGCGCCGCAAGGTAACGGTAGGAGGCGGTACACGGGACAGTTTGATTGGGATCAACAGAATGACAGGACGTACGCGGGTGATGAGTCAGCCATGCCTGTGCAAGTCCGAATGATTGCCTCCGCACGCAAGCCTGTGCCCGGAGGCGTGAGGTTGAGCGGCAACGCCCTGATTCAGCCCCGAGCCGCACCCACAGTCATGCAGATACGCATGAAACATGTGCAAATTAGTTGATTTACGAAAATTTGCGCATAACCAAGAATGGTGACACCAACCCACGACATTCCTTTCGGGAGTTCACCATGTCACAAGCCTCCATGCTGGCCCTCATCGTCGAAGCCGCCGGCTCGCCGTTCTCGACCGTCCGGCTGACCAGGCCGGAGGCCGGCCCCGGCCAAGTGCTGGTGCGCATCCTCGCCAGCGGCGTCAACCCGCTCGACACCAAGATCCGCGCCGGCAATGCGGCGCACGCCCGCCACCCCTTGCCGGCCGTGCTGGGGCTGGATATGGCTGGCGTGGTCGAAGCCGTCGGACCGGGTGTGACGGCCTTTGCCCCCGGCGACGAGGTCTATGGCATGACCGGCGGCGTGGGCGGCCTGCAAGGCTCGCTCGCGCAGTACGCGGCGGTGGATGCCGACCTGCTGGCGCCCAAGCCCGTCAATTTATCGATGCGCGAAGCCGCCGCGTTGCCGCTGGTGTTCATCACCGCGTGGGAAGGCCTGGTCGACCGGGCGCGGGTGCAGGCCGGGCAGAAGGTGCTGGTGCATGGCGGTGCGGGCGGCGTCGGGCACATCGCGGTACAGATCGCACGCGCGCTCGGCGCGCAGGTCTATGCCACCGGATCGGCCCGCCATCGGGAGATCATCGAAAGCTATGGCGCCACCGCGATCGACTTCGCGACGGCATCGGTCGAACAGTATGTCGGTGAACATACGGCAGGCGAAGGCTTCGACGTGGTCTACGACACCGTGGGCGGCGCGGTGCTGGACAGTGCCTTCCGGGCCGCGCGCACCTATGGCGGCCATGTGGTCAGTTGCCTGGGCTGGGGCACGCACTCGCTGGCGCCGCTGTCGTTCCGCGCCGCCACGTATTCGGGCGTGTTCACACTGATGCCTTTGCTGACCGGCAAGGGCCGCGCCCATCATGGYGAAATCCTGCGCGAAGCCACCCGGCTGGCCGAAGCCGGCAAGCTCACCATGCGGCTCGACCCGCGCGAGTTGCATCTCGGCAACGCGATCGAAGCGCACCAGGCCATCGAAAACGGTACGGCCAGCGGCAAGCTGGTGGTGGAAATTGCGAAGGACTGAGCGCGCGCCGCGCTAGCCACCGCCGAGGCGCTCGATGGTGGCATCGAGGAAGGCACGCAGCCGTCCGAGCCGGCGCAGGTCGCGGTGATAGCCGACCCATACATCGCGCCGCGGCGGCGGCTCGCCCATATCGATGGCCTGCAGGCCTCCGACGCGCTCGGCCAGCAGGCAGGGCAATACCGCCAGCCCGGCGCCGGCCGCGCACATCTTTGCCTGCGCCTCGCGGCTGTTGCTGCCGAACGCCACCCTGGCCCCGGGCAGGAGCTTGCGCATCCAGGCCACGTCGGGCAGGTCGGCCAGGCCGGTATCCAGGGTCAGCAGGGCATGGCCCTCGCCATCGCCGGGGCGCGGCGGCGCCACACCGGGCGCCGAGTAGAGCGCGTAGTCCATCTGCATCAGCTTGCGTTGCACGACATCGGGTTCGTCGAACGCGCGGATGCGGAACACCAGGTCGGCCTCGCGGCGTGCCAGGCTGAGCAGGCGCGCATCGGTCACCAGTTCCACCGCGACGCGCGGATGGGCGCGGATAAAGTCCGCGATCACTGGCGTCAGCATGTGCACGCCAAACCAGTCCGACGACGAAATCCGCAACATGCCATCGAGTTCCCGCGCCTGGCCCGACAACTGGCGCTCGAAGGCAATGGCCTCCTCCTCGATGCGCTCCGCGTGGGCGAGCACGGCAGCGCCCTCGTCGGTCAGCACGAAACCCTCGCTGGTGCGCTGGAACAAGGCGTGCCCGACGGCCTCCTCCAGCGCCTTGAGCCTGCGCCCCATGGTCGGCTGGGTCTGCCCGGTCATGCGCGCGGCGCCGCCGAGGGTGCCGGCGCGGGCAATCGCCAGGAAGACTTTGATATCGCTCCAATCCATCTGCGGAATTTGCCGGCCTTGAAGTTGAGAGGCAGTTGAATGCGGCGCGGCAAGGACATCGCCCGCGGCTGCGCGATGATGGCACGGCGCCGCGGCGCCAACAACAGGGTGAGCGGCGGCCCTGCCGACAGGCGCTCAGGCGCTGGGCGCCTCGTCGCCGCCCAGCGCCCAATAGTCCGGCACTTCCGGGCTGGGGCTGCGCAGCACCATGGTATGGCCGCACTGGCGGCATCGATAGACATAGGCCGCGCCACCCACCGCCGGCGCGTCTGTCCGCGCGGCCTCCAGGTCCGGGTGGGGCGGCAGGTGTCCTGGCCTGCCGGCCTGGCGCTCGCATCGCTCACACGGCAACATTGCGCTCCTCTTGCTGATTGTTGATCGCTAATTGCTGATGGACGGCCAAGGTCCGGATGGTCGGCCACGGCCGCGGAACGGGTCTTGTGGAGACCGGCGGGCGTCACATTGCGGCGATGGGCGATGGAAACCGGCACACGCAGGCCGCCGGCACTGCCATGGCGTGTAGTGGCCATGCGCGCATGCATGAACAAGCCGGGAGGACGGAAAACCAGTGGCTTCGTGCCGCGCTCCATCCTGGCTTCCGAGGGTCGCATGCGAACTGCTGCGACGCACAATAATTATAGGCGCTGGATACCGTATCGCGTTATATAAAGGCCAACGGGACACATTTTGCGGTGCAATAAAACAACCGTCAGAAAACGCAACAATCCCGGGACCGCGGACGATCGCCAATAGGCCGGCGCGCAACTCCCATCTTCGAAATAGCGCGCAACAGCAAGGAGGGCGGGGCCAGGCAGACACGGATTTCGTCAAAAAACCTGCCATCCCCGTGAGGGAGAAGTATCTGCTGGCCCCGCCGGATCTTAGCCGCCGGTTATTTCAATGTTGCGACGATGCGCGATGCCGGTTGCGGATGCGCACCGCACATGCCGCCCATGCCGCCCACGCCTATGGTGCCGGCGCGGCCTCGCTGCCGATGGCCTGCAGCGCTGCTTTGTCGCACAGGATCAGGCGTCCGTATTCCAGGCGCAGCACCCCCTGCTTCTCCCAGTCCTTGAGTTGCCGGTTGACGCTCTGGCGAGACACGCCGAGCATGTGGCTCAGCTCCTCCTGGGACAGCTTCAGCGCGGGGCGCCCGCCCTGCGTTTGCATGCCTTGCGCCGACAGCGCGTGCGCGTGCTCGACGGCAAGCAGGCGCCGCGCCAGGCGCACCGGGAACGGCATCAGGATCACCTCATCGATCCATTCCAGCGCGCTACGGTAGCGCCGGCAGATCAGTTGCGTGAATTCCATCAGCAAGCGCGGTTCCCGTGCAATCAGCGCATGGAAGGTGGCCGCGGGAATCACCAGCACTTCGCTCGCCTCGGCGGCGCGGGTGTCGTACACGCGATGCGCATCGATAAACAGCGAGACCTCGCCAAACCACTGCCCCGCTTCGAGCAGGCTGAGGACAGCCTCGCGCCCGTTTTGCGCCGTGCTGCTGACCTTGATGGCGCCGCGCTCGACGCAGAAGAGCGCATCCGGGTTGGAGCCGTAGGTGAACAGCACCTCGCCCTTCGCCAACTGGCGGCGCATGGCATGCGATCTGAGCAGGGCTTCCAGCCCGGCGGAAAACTGCCCGCTGGCGGCGGCATGGCCTTCGTGCGACTGCGGGTGTGGGCTCATGTGCATGGGCTCGGATTGGACACTTGCTGGCGGGACGGCAGCCCCTGGAACATAAAGCGCGTTCTACGCGGGATCGGTGCGAAACCAGCCGGTCAGCGCCCAGCGGGTCTTGTGGCAGGGCAGCACCTCATGCGGGACCAGGTCGCTGCGAAACACCACCAGCCGCGCGCGCTTCGGCAGCACGCGGTGCAGTGCGGCGGCATCGCCGTCCCGGGCGTAGAGAGCGAGTTCGCCGCCGTCGTGCTCGTCCCATTGCGGATTGAGATACAGCACCAGCGAAATCTTCCGGTGGAGGGTCGCACGATGCTGGTCGATGTGCTTCTTGTAGGCCGTGCCCACGGGATAGTGAGAGAAGTGAAATTCCTCGCGCTTCAAACCCAGGAAGTACCTGGCGTTCAAATCCGCGCGAAAGTCCACCGCCCACGCCTGGAAATCCTGCCTGGCCGTGCCGGCAGGCGCATCGTCGAGCCACAGGATCGAATCGCCGCGAATGCCGGCGTCGCGTGCCGTCTCTTCGCCTCGCCCGATCCGGGCCGGGTGGAACAGGCCGGCCTCCCACGCAGCGCGGCTCTCGTCATGCAGCCGCGCGGCCAGCGTGCTGTCGATAAGGTCGTCGGAAACAGCCCAGCCCCGCTCTTCGAGGGCGACAAACAGACTTTCCAGTGCGGACATAGATACCTGATTTCAATACGGAACAACATAAACAACGAGACAAAAAACCAAAGCGCGCCGCACGCGCTTGCCCGCGAGACGGCGCGCGAATTCGGCACGCATCCTGCGCCGGACAGCTTGACCGGCGCCGGCTGAACAACTGGTGTGGGCCGGGAGCGACTAGAGTCCGCTACTGTCGAGATACTCCAGCGCCAGGCTCACCGCGCGCCGTGCCTTGAGTGCATAGATCACCTGCCGGTCCCGGATGATGAGCGCCAGCACGTCGGCCTGCGTCAGCTCCTGGAAGTGATGGCTGGCGCGCGGCAGGCTCAGCCCGGCCACGACGGCCAGTTCGGAGGCCGGCATGCCAGCGTCACCCGCATCCAGCAGCGCGCGGCAGATGGCGGCGCGCGCCGGCACCGCCAGCAGCGCGTAGGTCAGTGTGCTTTCTTGATCGGTCTCCATGGCCACGTCTTCCCGCTCGTCGTCCAGATATCGTTATTGTGCGTCGCCGGCCGTCGGGATTGCTGCAGCTCGCCCGCCGCGACCGCCTGACATCTACTTTCTACGCGGCAGGCGCGGCAAAAGCAACCAGCCAGGGCATGCCGGCGCACAATGACACAAGATTACAACAGGCCGCGACACGCGCGTGCAGGCCGCGCCCGCTCGCACAAGCCGCGGCTGAGGGATGCGCACAAGCGATCCGGCGCGTGGTCGCGCAACGGTCGTCACTGCGCTCATGGGACGAACTACCGCACTGCACAAATCGGCGAGATTTGACTTTATGCCTTTGACGCTGAGTCGCGCCCCCCTACGTCACTTCAATCACCCCATTCATCGTCTCGTGCCCCGACCCGCAGAAAATATCGCACAGGAACCCGAATGTCCCGGCCGTCTTCGCCATCGCCGGAACCCGTACCACCTTGCCGGGAGGCAAGTCGGCACGAATACCGAAATCCGGCACGCTAAACCCCATCATCGCATCCTGCGCCGTCAACTCGAACACCACCGGCTCACCGGCGCGCAGCGCAATCCGGTCCGGCGTGAAGACAAACTTCCGCGCATGCACCTTGATCACCCGCGGTTCGGCAGCCGCGCCATGCAATAGCGGCACGCCGCCCGCCAGGGCAAGCAGGCAGCACAGCGCCCGCCTGCGGCTGATTCCTTCCCGTAGTGTCAGTGTTGCCGGCATGATCCACTCCTGATTGTTTCCCCGGCACGATGGACGGACCACCGCGCCTCAGCCCGTGACTGGCTTTTCCTCGATCCCGAGATCGCCCGACGCGCGGCGCGCCTCCACCTCTCGCCACCCCAGCCCGCGATAAGGCTGCGCCGGATCCCACGGCAGCGGCAAACGCTGCGCCTGCGACCCCGCCGCCGGCAGCGGGAACATCAGCGAACGCGCCGCGTGATGCGCGATATGCCCGGTCATATGGTGATGCTCCTGGTGGATGTGTCCATAGAACACCGTCACGTTGGGATGCGGCATCAACCGCTCGATCACCTGCGCGCCATCGCGCGTCGCCCAGTCCCATTGCGGATAGAGGTCGAACAAAGGCCGATGGGTGAACACCACGATCCGGGCCGACTGCGGCTGCCGTGCAAGATCGGCGGCGAGCCAGTCGAGTTGCGCCGCGCCGACCCGGCCGGCGGGATCCGACACGTTGTCCAGCACGATGAAATGCACGCCCTTGTGGTCGAACACATAGTGCGTGGGCCCGAACAACTCGCGGTAGGCGGCGCCCTCGTCCAGGCCGGCATCGTGCTCGCCCGGCATCAGGTGCACAACCGGTACCTTGAGCGCGGCGATGATGGACTGGAACTCGCGCATGCGCCGGCGGCGCTCGGCGGGATCGTCGGTGGTATGCGTGAGATCGCCAGTGAACATCAGGAAATCCGGCGGCTCCGCCAGCGCGTTGACCGCCGCGACCGCCTTGGGCAAGGTGCCGCGCGCATCCGGGTTGGGCGGCCCCTGGAAACCCCAGTGCGCGTCCGACAGCTGGACAAAGTAAAAGGCTTCATCGCGCCCGGCCGCCCATCCGGGCAAGGCCGACGCAAATACCGCACCGCCGGCGCAGGCGGCAAGCCCGAGGAAATCGCGCCGTTTCCATGCTCGCTTCATGTTGGCTCCATCCGTGGCTTGGGGGATGTCTGTCATACCGAAGCGAAGCCGTGTTTATTCCCGCCGCCCGCGCTATTTTTTTCCGCGGTGGGACACGGCGATCGGGAATAAACTCGGGGCGTCACAGGTATACGCTGACAAGCAGGCACGCAGGACGAGCGGCACCGACGCGCACGCTCGGCCGTCGGGCCGAAGGAGTGACGTGAACGCAGCCGACCGGCGCCGCCGATTCAACGATCTGGTGCTTCCGCATCTCGACGCCGCCTACAACCTGGCGCGCTGGCTGTCGGGCAATCCCGCCGAGGCGGATGACGTGGTACAGGAAGCCTGCCTGCGTGCCTTCTGTTTTTTCGACAGTTTCCGGGGCGACCAGCCGCGCGCATGGTTGCTGGCAATCGTGCGCAATACCTGGTTCACCGCCTGGCGCAAGCGGCATCAGCCTGGCCAGGGCGACGGCGCGGGCTACGACGACGCGCATTACGATGGCACGCCCCTGCCCGGCTGGCAGGACGGCCACGGCGACGGCCCGGAGCAGTGGCTGTTGCGCGCCGAGGATGTCCGCCTGCTGCATCTCGCGCTGGAGCAACTCCCGCTGGCCTTCCGCGAAGTCCTGGTGCTGCGCGAACTGGAGGATCTGCCTTATCGCGACATCGCCACCATCGCGGATATCCCGCTGGGCACCGTGATGTCGCGACTGGCCCGTGCGCGCAAGCTGCTGGCGGTGACGGTGATCGCCCTGCGCGCGCAGGGGACGCGAACCGCCAGCGGCAACACCGGCGCGGCAAGCACCCTGTCCGCCGCGCCGGCAACGGGCAGGACAGCCACGGCAACCGGCATGCACGGAACGCCGCCGCAACCTGCCGGGGAGACAGGCCATGAACTGCACTGACGCGCGCTTGCTGCTGCACGCCTGTGCCGACGGCGAACTCGGCGCGGGCGATGCCTTGCGTCTGGAACGGCACCTGGCGCAATGCGCGGGCTGTACCGCCGAACTAGCCCAACTGCGCGAGCTGGGCACCGCCTTGCGCGCGCATGCGCCCTACCATCGTGCCGGCCCGGCGCTACGCGCGAGCCTGAGCGCCGCACTGGCCCAGGCGCAGGCCACCAGCCCCGCGGAGCCGGCGCAGCGTTTTGCCGGCAGCGGTGGCGTCACGGCATCCTCCGGCAACGCCAGCGCCTGGTGGCAACGGATACGGCGCTATTTCGAATGGAGCCCGGTCGCCAATGCCGCCATGGCGACACTCACGGTGGCGACGCTGGGCGTCAGCATGGTCCGGTACGCACTAAACGACGGGCCTGAGCAATCGGTGCAAGGCGAGACGGTCAGCAGCCATGTGCGCGCGCTGCTCTCGGGGCACACGATCGATGTCGCCTCATCGGACCGGCACACGGTCAAGCCCTGGTTCAACGGCAGGATCGACTACGCGCCGACCGTGCGGGATCTGGCCGCGCAAGGCTTTCCGCTGGTCGGGGGGCGGCTTGACTACGTGCACGGAAGGGCGGTCGCCGTGCTGGTCTACCGCCGCAACCAGCACCCCATCGATGTCTTCGTGCTGCCGTTGCAGACTGACGACAAACCGGACAGGACAAACACCGGCGCTCGCGGCAACCGCGCGCCGCCCGAGATGACGGCACGCAACGGCTACCAGCTCGCCACCTGGGACGCGGACGGCATGCGTTACGCCGCCGTCACCGATGCGTCCGCCGACGACTTGCTGCGCTTCACGCAGGCCTGGCGCGCGGCCGGCGACAGCCACGCGCCCTGAGCCCGCGCCCGCTCAGCCCAGCACAAAAGGCAGCTGCCGCTGGCGCTTGCCGGTCAGCGTAAACAACGCGTTCGCCACTGCCGGCGCAATCGCCGGCACGCCCGGCTCGCCCAGCCCGGTGGGCGGATCCCCGGAGGGCACGAAGAACACATCCACCACCGGCGCATCGGTGATGCGCGGCGGCGGATAGTCGGGGAAATTGCTGTTCTTCACCGCGCCGTTTTCGATCTCGATGGCAAAGCCCGGCCGCGTCATCGCCAGTCCGAACACGCACGCGCCCTGCACCTGCGCCTCGGCGGACATGGGATTGACCACGCGGTTGGCATGCACCCCGGCCGTCACGCGATGCACGCGCGGCTCGTTCTTCACCAGCGACACTTCCACCACATAGGCCACCACCGTATTGAACGACTCGTGCACCGCCACGCCCCAGGCCTGGCCCTTGGGCAGCTTGCGCTTGCCGTAGCCGGATTTTTGCACCGCCAGCTCCAGCGCCGCGCGATGGCGCGCGTGCTTTGCCCCGTCCAGCCGGGAAAGGCGGTACGCCACCGGATCCTGCCTGGCGTTCACCGCGATTTCGTCGACCAGCGTTTCCTTGACGAAGGCGGTATGCGTGTTGCCTACCGAGCGCCACCACAGCACCGGCACGTCCACCTGCGGGTGGTGCACCGACAACTGCAGCGGGAAGCCGTAGTCGTTCTCGACGATGCCCTCGACCATGGTCGCGTCCACCCCGCCCTTGACCATGAAGGCCTCGAACGGCGTGCCCGCGAGGATCGACTGGCCAACGACGGTGTGTTGCCAGCCGAGCACCTGCCCTTTCGCGTCCATGCCGATGCGCGCGCGATGCACATGCAGCGGCCGGTAGTAGCCGCCGCGGATATCGTCCTCGCGGCTCCACATCACCTTGAGCGGCTCGTCATGGCCGTTCTTGACCCAGGCCAGCAGGACGTTGGCGGCCTCTACCAGATAGTCGGAGGTGGGCACGGCGCGCCGGCCGAAGCCGCCACCCGCCATCATGGTATTGAGCGTGACCTTGGCCGGGGGCAGCCCGAGCACGCGCCCGATGGCGGCCTGGTCCACGGTCTGGAACTGCGACCCCACCCATACCTTGACGCTTTGCACTGTCTTGCCGGTCAGCTCCGCCTGCATGGTGCAGTTCAGCGGCTCCATCGGCGCGTGCGCCAGGTAGGGGAATTCATAGTCCGCCTCGATGGTGCGCGCGGCGCCCGACATGGCGCCGGTATCGCCCCGCAGCGCGACCGTGCCGGGCGATGCGGCGAGCGTCTTGTATTGCGCGAACAGCGCCTTGGTGGAAGCGCGGGAGCCGGCGTCCTCCCATACGAGCTCCAGCGCATCGCGCCCCTGCTTGGCCGGCCAGTAGCCGTCCGCCACTACCGCCACGCCGGTGCCGCCGCGATCCACGGGCACCAGCATCACATCGGCCACGCCTTTGATCGCGCGCGCCTTGTCGGCATTAAAAGACTTCACCTTGCCGCCAAAGCGCGGCGGACGGGCCACTACGGCCACGACCATGTCCTTGAGGCGCACGTCGATGCCGAAGGCGGTGCTGGCATCCAGCTTGCCGCGCGCGTCCAGGCGCCGCGTGGGCTTGCCGATCAGCTTGAACTGCGCCGGATCCTTGAGCGTCACCTGCTGCGGCACCGGCAGCGCCATGGCCGCCTTTGCCAGTTCGCCGAAGGTGGCGCGATGGCTGCCGGAGCTGACCACGCCCAGCGCCACCTGGCAGCTCGACGGATCGACCTCCCATTGCTTTGCCGCCGCGGATACCAGCATGGCGCGGGCGCGCGCGCCCAGCTCCCGGTATTGCTGGAAGGAGTGATTGAGCGCGGTGGAGCCGCCGGTCATCTGCATGCCGAAAGCGGGATCCTTGTAGGCGTCGCCGGCGGGCGCCAGCGTGGCGCGCACATTGCGCCAGTCCACGTCGAGTTCCTCGGCCAGCGCCATCGGCAACGCGGTATGCACGCCCTGGCCGAATTCGAGCCGGTTGACCGCTACCGTGACCGTATTGTCCGGCGCGATCAGCAGGAAAGCCTGTGGCGGAGAAGGCGGCGCCTTGGGCGCCCCGCCTTCCTGCGCCAGCGCGGCCGGCACGGGCAGCACGCCCAGCGCCAGCCCGCCGCCGGCAAAGCCGGTCAGCTTGAGAAAGCCGCGGCGGTCCAGCGTGGCGGCGGCCCCGGCAGCCTCGGTGCCCCGGGGGTTGCCGCCGGCCAGCGCTTCGAGTTGTCTGATTCGCATGGTGTCGTCCCCTTGTCCCCTTAAGCCAGCGCGCGCGCCGCGTCCTTGATGGCCGCGCGGATGCGCTGGTAGGTGCCGCAGCGGCACAGGTTGCCGGCCATCGCCTGGTCGATGTCGGCGTCGCTCGGGTGCTTCTTGGTGCGCAGCAGCCCTATCGCGCTCATGACCTGGCCGTTCTGGCAGTAGCCGCACTGGGCCACGTCATGCTTGATCCAGGCATCGAGCACCGCGCGGCCGACCTTGTCGCCGGAAACGCCTTCGATGGTAGTGATGCGCCCGCCCTGCGCGGCCGAGACGGGTGTCACGCAACTGCGCGTGGCCTGGCCGTTTACGTGCACCGTGCATGCGCCGCACGCGGCCATGCCGCAACCGAACTTGGTGCCGGTCATGCCGAGGTTGTCGCGCAACGCCCACAGCAGGGGCGTGGAAGGATCAACGTCTACCTGCACAGGCTTGCCGTTGATAACTAGCGTGGTCATGGGGGAAGCTCCTTGGGTCTGTTTGCCCTGGTCCGCCCCGGCATGGTGCAGAGGTTGACTCCTGCCGCACCGGGCCGCCGGCGGCCGGTGAGCGGCGTCCGCCCATGCCTCGGCGCGGGCGCCATGCAACTTTCTGAGAATAGTGCAAAAAGGGCGTACGCGTGCAGTACGGGGCACCGGCCCCAGGGACGCAGCGAACTTGGCTGCGAGGCTGGCAGTCAGCTTCTTATCGGCAGCCAGCCACACGGAAGCCCGGACTCGTGCCCGAATCATCCACCACCATGTTGCCTTCCGGATCGCGCCCCCCTCTTGAGCCCGCTCCGGCCGCAGCACTCCCGGCACCCAGCCGCGCCAGCCGCCCGGTGGCGAATGCGGCGCCCGCCACGCTCGACAGCATCCAGGCGCTGCGCGGGCTGGCCGCGGCCTACGTGCTGGTCTATCACTCGGGCCTGCGCCTGGGCGGCGAACAGTTCCCGCTGCTGGCGTGGCTCACCGAACATGTGATCAAGCGCGGCCATGTCGGCGTGGATGTGTTCTTCGTCATCAGCGGATTCATCATCGCCTGGGTGGCGGTGCTCGGGCGCACCGAGCCCGAACCGGCGCTGGTTTTCTCCATCCGCCGCGCCTGCCGGCTTGCGCCGCCGTACTGGATCATGTCGGCACTGCACGCGCTCACGCTCAATCCGGTGAGCCTGGCGGTGTTCGCCGGTTCGCTGGCCTTCCTGCCGGTCGCGCACGAGGACCCGCCTTATTTCGGCTATCCGGCGCTGTACGTGGGCTGGTCGCTCAACTACGAGATGGCCTTCTATGCGATCTTCGCGCTCGGCCTGCTGGTGGCACGGCGCCGGGCGCTGCTGGTGGTGGCCGCAGTGCTGGGGTGCACCACGCTGTTGTTGCCCTGGTGGCGCTTCGGCGCGGTGGACCCCGACCCGGCGCATCTCTACCCGTTCACCTCGACGTGGGTGGCCATGATCGCAAATCCGCTGGTGCTGGAATTCGCGCTCGGCTGCGCGCTGGCATGGGTCTACGCGCGCGCGCGCCATCGATTCACGCGCCGCGTGGCCATCGCCTTGCTGGCAATCGGTGTGGGCAGCTTCGCCCTTTCGCTGTGGCTGGTGGAGCCGGAGTTCAGCCTGGCGGGACGCGGCTTGCCCGCGGGCGCGCTGCTGTTCGGCGCGGTGGCGGCCGAGCACGCAGGCCTGCTGCGCGTGCCGCGCTCGCTGGTATGGCTGGGCGAGCTATCGTACGCGCTCTACCTGACCCATCCCACGGTGATCGAAGCCGTGAAGCGGCTGATGCCGGAGCTGGCGCCGGAACAAGTGGGCCTGCAGCTCACGCGTTTCGCCATCGACGCGGCGCTGGCGCTCGGCCTTGCCATGCTGCTGCATCGCTGGGTGGAGTTGCCGGCGATGGCAACAGGCAGGCGCCTCGCCGGCCGCTTCGCCACGCGCCGCCCAAGGGCAGGCGCGTGAGGGCGTGACAGACAGAGACAGCGCAGGCTGCCTCACGCTCACGCCAGGCCTTCCGGCGCGCGATCGATAAAGCCGGTCATGCTCTGCAGCCGGCCATCGGCCGCCACCGTGGCAAAGTCAGTGCCTACCACCACCGCGGCCGCCCCCGCCGGCGCCAGCTCCCACGTAAAACGCAGGTTGCCGCCGTGCGCATCGACAGGCGTAACGCGCGTAAAGCGAAAGCCGGGAAAGCGCTGCTGCACGGCGGCGATCATGGCGTCGATGCCCGCGTGGCCATCGCCGCGCATCAGCGGGTCGGCGTAGCTGGCGGACTCGGTCCACGTGCTGCCGATCAGCGCGCGCCGGCGCGCCGCATCGGTTTCGTTCCAGGCCGCGAGATAGCGGTCGGCCAGCGCGGCAAGGTCGGGGGCGGCGAAAGTGGCTGCAGCGGCGGTGCGATCCGATTCGGACATGGCGTTCTCCTTGGGTTGAGTGAGGAAGCTGTCCATATCATCGGCGCGCGCAGCGCCGTGCGCGATTACGCGCGAGGTAATCGTGGATGAAGTCTTCCGCGATACCCCTCCTCAGGGGGGCATTAACCGAAATGGCCGCGGGACCTGGACGATACGCGCCGTGCATCACGGCGCCAGCCTGGCCGCCGGCGCCGTTCGGGAGCCACTGCGCCGGCTTGCATACCGCAAAACCGCGCGGCGCGCTAGTGCGAACAGCGGGAACACACCTGGGCTTATCGCCTCGTGCTCCCGGCATATCGCCGCTATATTGGTCGATTAGGCTGGGCCGCGCGTGCAACTTGCCGCAACACCCCGCCATCGCTCCCCTTTTCAGAACGCAGCTGCAGGCTGACGCGACATGACGCCAGATTTGGAAGTCCGCCCCTTGCCCATTCACTGCCCGCGCTGGCAGCGTGTGTTGCTGGCCGCCCTCGGCTTCTTCCTGCTGGCCCTGGCCGGCCTTGCCGTGTCTCGTTATCCGGGCAATGTGGCCATGCTCTGGCTGGCCAATGCGTTCGGCCTCGGCATCCTGCTGCATCAGCGGCACGGCGATGCGCCCTGGCTGCTGGCCGGCATGCTGGTGGCCGGCGTGCTGGCCAATGCGGCCATGGGCGACTTCCCCGCCGTTGCGGTGGCGCTGGCGCTGGGCAACGTGGCCGAAATCGCCTTCTCGGCCTGGCTGGTGCGCGCCATGACCAGCGGCGCCACGCTATCCCGGCCAGGTCCGCTGGCGCGCTTCGGGCTGACCCTCGGCGCCGCCGGCACGCTGGGGCCGGCGGTAGGCGCCACGATCGGCGCCGCCACCATCAGCACCGCCCACCACAGCGGCTTTGCTTCGGTGTGGTGGACCTGGTGGACGGCGGACTCGATGGGCATCGTGATGCTGCTGCCGCTGATGGTGTCGGTCACGCGCGAGCGCGTCGGCGATACCTTCCGCCGCGCGCGGTTGCCCCGCTTCGCCGCGCTGCTGGCGCTGTGCCTGGCCGTCGGCGCCGTGGCGCTATACAAGAGCAACGAGCCCTTCGTGGTAATGGCGCTGCCGCTGGTGCTGGCGGCGCTGATGACCAATCCCTTCGCTACCGCCCTGCTCACGCTGCTGGCAATCTGCGCCACGGTGGCGCTGGGGCTGGTGACGGCCTCGCTGGGGCAGGGCCCGAACGAGCCCTTCCTGTTGCAGTCGGTGCAACTGTCGACCGCGCTGATCATGGTGTTCCCGGTCTGCATCGCCTTCTTGCTGGAGCAGAACCGGCGCGACCGCAGCGAGCTGCGCGGCAGCGAACGGCGCTTTCGCCAGGCCATGGAGCACTCGGCCATCGGCATGGCGCTGGTAGGGCTGGACGGCCGCTGGCTGCAGGTCAACCGCGCCATCTGCGACCTGTTCGGCTACGAGGCCGGCGAACTCGCCGAACTGCCCTTCCCGATGATCACCCACCCGGACGATCTCGCCCCCGACATGCACCAGGTCGAACGGCTGCTGGCCGGCGAAATCGAGTCCTACCGGATAGAAAAGCGCTTCCGCCACAAGGACGGCAGCTACCGCTGGACCTTGCTGGCGGTATCCCTGGTGCATGACGAGGTCAGCGGCAAGCCGCTGCATTTCATCTCGCAGGTGGAGGACATCGACGAACGCAAGACCGCGCAGGAAAAGCTCGAGGCGCTGTCGCGCCGGACCCAGCTGGCCGTGGAAGCGGGTGGCGTGGGGATCTGGGAGTGGGACATCGCCAGCGGCGCCATCGAGTGGGATGCGCGCATGCACGCGTTGCACTGCGTCGATCCCGCGCGCGGCACGCCGGACATCAAGCGCTGGATCGCCATGGTGCATCCGGAGGACGTCGAGCAGGCGCGCAGCGAAATGCGCGACGCCGTGCGTGGCGTGCGCTCCTTCGATACCGAATACCGCATCCTGCTCCCCGACGGCGAGGTGCGGCATATCCGCGCCATGGCGATGGTATTGCGCGAGGACGACGGCACCGCGCTGACCATGATCGGCACCAACTGGGACATCACCGAACAGCACCGGCTCACCGACGCGCTGTTCGAGGAGAAGGAGCGCCTGCATATCACGCTGCGCTCGATCGGCGACGCGGTGATCTGCACCGACGCCGCCATGGGCGTGACGTTCATGAACCCCATCGCCGAGCAGCTTACCGGCTGGACCATGCAGTCCGCCGCCGGCCAGCCGCTCGAATCCATCTTCCGCATCGTCGACGAGCACAGCAACCTGCCGATCCCGAGCCCGGTGGCGCAGTGCCTGCAGACCTTGCGCCCGGTCTACCTGCAGGACGGCGCGGTGCTGCAAAGCCTGACCGGCGACCGCCACGACGTGCAGGACTCGGCCGCGCCCGTGCGCACCGCGTCCGGCGAGGTCATCGGCGCGGTGCTGGTGTTCCAGGACATCACCAGCGCCCGCGCGCTGCAGCGCGAGCTGGCCCATTCGGCCTCGCACGATGCGCTGACCGGCCTGCCCAACCGAATCTGGTTCGAGAAGCGGCTGCGCGAGGCCTGCGAGGCCGCGCGCATGCAGCAACGCCATCACGCGCTGTGCTTTATCGACCTGGACCGCTTCAAGATCGTCAACGACACCGCCGGCCACGCCGCCGGCGACGTGCTGCTGCGCGAGCTTGGCCATGTGATCCGCCACCATGTGCGACCCGACGACCTGCTCGCGCGCCTGGGCGGCGACGAGTTCGCGCTGCTGCTCAAGGACTGCAGCGTGGACCAGGCCGAGCACGTGTGCCAGAAGATCATCGATGCCGTCCGCAGCCAGCGCTTCCCCTGGGAAGGGCGCGTCTACGATGTGGGGGCCAGCATCGGCATCACCGCCATCGACGACGAGACGCCACCGATGGGCGAACTGATGAGCCGCGCCGACGTGGCCTGCTACGCCGCCAAGGCGGCCGGGCGCAACCGCGTCTCGGTGTACCGCCGCGACGAAAGCGATGCCCAGCGCCACCACCAGGAACTGCAGGTCGCGGCCGGCATCCACTCCGCGCTGGATGCCAACCGTTTCCGCCTGTTCGCGCAGGAGATCCGCGCGCTGCAGGATGACAGCGCGCCAGGCAGCCATATCGAGATACTGGTGCGGATGGTCGACGAACAGGGCAAGCTGGTCATGCCGGGGGCGTTCATCCCCGCCGCCGAGCGCTACGACCTGATGGGCCACGTGGACCGCTGGGTGATCCACCACGTGCTAAGCGAATTCGGCGAGCGCCTGGCCGCGGTGCCCTCGCTCACGGTGGCCATCAACCTGTCCGCCAACTCGCTGGGCGAGCCCTTCCTGCTGCCGTTCCTGCATGCGGAGCTGCACGAATCGGTGCTGCCGGCCACCCGGATCCAGCTGGAGATCACCGAGACCGCGCTGATCAACAACATGGCGGCGGCCAATCGCCTGGTGACCGAAATGCGCACCGCCGGCTGCACCGTCGCGCTGGACGACTTCGGCGCGGGCCTGTCCTCGTTCTCCTATCTCAAGCAGTTCCCGGTCGACTACCTCAAGATCGACGGCAGCTTCATCCGGCATCTCGCCGGCAGCGCGGTGGACCGCGAGATCGTCAGCTCCATCAACGACATCGGCCATCGCCTGGGCATGCTCACGGTGGCCGAATCCGTGGAGGACGAACTGACCCTGCAGGCTTTGCGCGCCATCGGCGTGGATTACGCCCAGGGCTATGTGATCGGGCGGCCGATGCCGCTGGAACAGTTCCTGGAA
Organism: Cupriavidus sp. 01L45; assembly: GCF_056399885.1. Taxonomy (NCBI): domain Bacteria; kingdom Pseudomonadati; phylum Pseudomonadota; class Betaproteobacteria; order Burkholderiales; family Burkholderiaceae; genus Cupriavidus; species Cupriavidus sp. 01L45. The sequence goes on from NZ_JBFTSG010000017.1 coordinate 116,380, forward strand.
AGCTGCCCGACCCAGCCGGTGAATAACGGCTAGATCACTCGCGCGGATGGGTTGCCGGCGGCTCACACGCCGCCACATGCCCCCTTCACCACTTGTCACCCGTGATCGCGTTCGGATTTCCGAACGCGATTTGCGCCAGCACGCACGGAAAACCGAACCGCGCGCCGGGATCACATTAATTTCCCCTTGTTTTTCAGTGGCTTAGCCGGTGCCGGCGGCGCCGCTGGCCTGGCACGCCTCGTGCAATGTATGCGCCCGCCCCAAGTGGCGATACAGGTTGACGGTCGGCTCCCCCGCGCCGCCCCGAGCCAAAAACAATGGAGGAAACATTGTCAGACCCCGCCTTGCCAATCTTGCCCGCCCTCGCGGCGGGCACCGGGCACGCACTGCCCCGCTGATCGGCTGGCCCCCGGATGCCAGGCTCGCCTGGATTCCCGGACGCCCCGATTCGCTGATTTTCCCGGCTGAGGCCGTATGGCGCCCCCCCCAAGGACCGCGGCGCCATGCCAGAAGGCTGCCAGCCACCCCCCGCAAAATAGCCGTCCGGCCACTGGCTGGACGCATCGGCCTGAATTCTGATGAAACTGAACCGACTGCCCACCCTGATTTTCATTGCGATGCTGCTCGGCGTGCTGGCCGGCACGGCGGCCCACAACCTGGCTCCTGACCCTGCCGCGGCCAAATCCATCGCCAACAACCTGTCCATCCTCACCGATGTATTCCTGCGCATGATCAAGATGATCATCGGGCCGCTGGTGTTCGCCACCCTGGTCAGCGGCATCGCCAGCATGGGCGACGGCAGGGCTGTCGGACGCATCGGCATGAAGGCGATGGCATGGTTTATCGCCGCCTCCATCACCTCGCTGCTGCTGGGCCTGTTGATGGCCAATGTGCTGCGGCCGGGCGACGGGATGAACCTGGCGCTGCCGGCGGCCGATGCCGCCTCCAACCTGAAGACCGGGGCGCTCAACCTGCGCGATTTCATCTCGCACATGTTCCCCAAGAGCTTCGTCGAGGCCATGGCCACCAATGAGATCCTGCAGATCGTGGTGTTCTCGCTGTTCTTCGGCTTTGCGCTCGGCACGCTCAAGGACGGCGTGGGCAAACCCGTGCTGGCCGGCATCGAGGGCCTCTCGCACGTGATGCTGAAGATCACCAACTACGTGATGGCCTTCGCCCCGGTCGGCGTATTCGGCGCGGTCGCGGCGGTGATCACCGCCGAAGGCCTGGGCGTGCTGGTCGTGTACGCCAAGCTGCTGGGCGCGGTCTACCTGTCGCTGGCGCTCCTGTGGGTGGCGCTGATCGCCGGGGGCTACTACTTCCTGGGCCGCGATGTGTTCCGCCTGCTCAAGATGGTGCGCGCGCCCCTGATGATCGGTTTCGCCACCGCCAGCAGCGAATCGGCCTACCCGAAGGTGATCGAGCAACTGGGCCGCTTTGGCGTCAAGGAGCGCATCACCGGCTTCGTGCTGCCGCTGGGCTACTCGTTCAACCTGGACGGCTCGATCATGTACACCTCCTTCGCCGCGCTGTTCGTGGCGCAGGTGTACGGCATCCACCTGTCGCTCTCGCAACAGATCACCATGCTGCTGGTGCTGCTGGTCACCAGCAAGGGCATCGCCGGCGTGCCGCGCGCCTCGCTGGTGGTGGTCGCCGCCGTGCTGCCGATGTTCGGCCTGCCTGAAGCGGGCATCCTGCTGGTGCTGGGCATCGACCATGTGCTGGACATGGGCCGCACCGTTACCAATGTGCTTGGCAATGCCATTGCCACAACCGTCGTCGCCAAAAGCGAAGGCGCCATCGGCGCGCCGGTGCCCGAAGAAGCGGATGAACCCGCTGCCGACGGCAACCGCGGCCTGACACCCGTTCAGGTCCTGGCCGGCAAGTAACACTGCCAGCGCGCCAAGGCCCGGCCACCGATCAGGTGGCCGGGCCTTTTTGCTTTCAGGCGCCCGGATTGCGCGGTGTGGTAAAAGACGGGGTTGCCGCGGGCGCCGCCACTGCACTTTTGCACGCGTGCGCTTTTTCCCGCGCCTCGTCTTAACCCGTCGGGTTCATTGCCCGCGATTCATCGCCCGCTTATCCGCGCCCGAGATTCTTCGCCTTCGCTTTGCGCATTGCGCCCGCCCCATGACCGGCCCACTCCCCTCGCACGCACCACCGCAAGGTGCCCAGCAAGCCACCCCGCCCCGCGCCGGCCGCCTGCGTCAGTGGATACCGCTGTTGGCGATGCTGGCCCTGGCGGCGCTGGTCGGGCTGGCCGGCTCGCTGGGCTACCGCTACAGCTACGGCAACGCGCTGGCTCGCCAGAGCGAACGCGGCCAGGTGCAGTTGCGCCTGTACGGCCAGGCCCTGACGAGCGAGCTGGCACGCTACGACTACGTGCCCAGCCTGCTCTCGCTGGACGACAAGATCGACGCCCTGCTGGCCCGCCCCGGCCACGCGGCGCGGGTCGATGCCGCCAACCATTACCTGGCCGCCATCAATGCCCGCGCCGGCACCCGCGCGGTGTTCGTGCTCGATGCGCGCGGCCGCGTGCTCGCCACCAGCAACTGGCAGCGTCCCGACAGCTACCTCGGCGAAGACCTGAGCTTCCGGCCCTACTTCCGCGACGCTGTCGATGGCCAGCTCGGCCGTTTCTACGGGGTCGGCACCACCCGCAGCGAGTCCGGCTACTACCTGTCCGCGCCACTGGGCGACCGTAGCCGCCCGATCGGGGTGGCGGTGGTCAAGGTCGGCCTGGAGCCSCTSGAGAACCGCTGGCARGGCRMCGAYACCCAGATGCTGCTGACCGACGAGAACGGCGTGGTGATCCTGGCTTCCGACCCCTCCCTGAAACTAACCACGATCAAACCGCTCGCGCCCGAACTGCGCGAGCGGCTGCTGCGCAACCTGCAATACAACCGCGCCACGCTGCCCCCGCTGGAGCTGACGCCGGTGCGCAAGCTGTCCGACAGCGACGCCCTGGTGCGCCTGCGGCGCGGCCCGCCCATGCTCTCGCAGGAGGCCGAACTGGTCGGCACCGACTGGCACCTGACGCTGCTATCGAATACCTCCCAGGCGCGCGTTGCCGCGCTCAACACGGCCGCGCTGGCGGGCGTGCTGACTGCCTTCGTACTGCTGCTGGGCGCGGCGTGGAATGTGCGCCGGCGCATCGCCGGCGAGCGGCTGGCCGCACGCGCCGCGCTGGAGGCCGCCAACGGCGAACTCGAACGCAAGGTGGCGGAACGCACGGCCGACCTGTCCGCCGCCAACCAGCAGTTGCAGGCGGAAGTCGGCGAGCGCATCCGCGCCGAGGCAACCCTGCGCCAGGCCCAGGACGGGCTGCTGCAGGCCGGCAAGCTGGCCGCCGTGGGGCAGATGTCGACCGGCATCGCCCACGAACTCAACCAGCCGCTGGCGGCCCTGCGCACACTGTCGGGCAATACCCAGAAATTCCTGGAGCGCGGCGACACCGCCACCGCGCAGGCCAACCTCGGCACCATCATCGGCCTGGTGGAACGCATGGGGCGCATCACCGGCGCGCTCAAGTCGTTCGCGCGCAAGCCCGGCAACGGCGGGCGCGCGGCGCAGCTGGACGACGCCGTCGACAACGCCCTGTTCCTGCTCGATACGCGCCTGCAGGCAGTGCATCCCGAGTTGGTCCGGCAGATCGAGCCGGGCCTGGTGGTGGCGTGCGACCCCAACCGGCTGGAGCAGGTGCTGGTCAACCTGATCGGCAATGCGGTCGATGCGCTTGCCGGCAACGCCGGTCCGCGCCTGGAACTGCGCAGCCACCTGGCCGGCGGCAAGCTGCGCCTGACCATTCGCGACAACGGCCCCGGGCTGTCCGAGGAAGCCTTCGCACGCCTGTTCGAGCCGTTCTTCACCACCAAGCCGGCAGGACAGGGACTGGGCCTGGGCCTGACGCTGTCGGCCGGCATCCTGGACGAGTTTGGCGGCAGCCTCGACGCCAGCAATCACCCCGACGGCGGCRCCTGCTTCACGCTGGTGCTGCCGCTGGCCAGGCCGCAAACGCCGCAGACGCCGCAGACGCCGCATACGAACAAGGAGAGTAGCCATGGCGGCTAGCCCGACGGGCCTGACCGTACTGATCGTCGAGGACGATCCCGATGTGCGCCTGGGCTGCGAGCAGGCCCTGCGCCTTGAGGGCATCCCCACGCGCGCCGTGGCCAGCGCCGAAGCCGCGCTGCGCGAAGTCGGCGACGGTTTTCCCGGCGTGGTGATCAGCGATATCCGCCTGCCCGGCATCGACGGCATGGCGCTGCTCAACGCGCTCCGGGCGCGCGACGACGAGTTGCCGGTGGTCATGGTGACGGGCCACGGCGATGTGAACCTGGCCGTGCAGGCGATGAAGGCGGGCGCCTACCATTTTCTCGAGAAACCGTTCTCGCCGGAGCGGCTGGTCGAAGTCGCGCAGCGTGCCCTGGAAAAGCGCCGGCTGGTGCTGGAAGTTGCCGAACTGCGCCGCAAGCTGGCCGGGCGCGATACGCTGGATGCGCGCCTGATCGGGCATTCGCCATCCATCGAACGCCTGCGCAAGCTGATCGCCGACCTGGCCGATACCGCCGCCAACGTGCTGATCCACGGCGAAACCGGCACCGGCAAGGAACTGGTGGCGCGTTGCCTGCACGAAGCCAGCTCGCGCCGCGCGCGCCACTTCGTCGCCATCAATTGCGGCGGGCTGCCCGAGCAGTTGTTCGAGAGCGAGATCTTCGGCCACGAAGCCGGGTCGTTTACGGGCGCGGCGCGGCGCCGCATCGGCAAGATCGAACACGCCGAAGGCGGCACGCTCTTCCTCGACGAGATCGAGAGCATGCCGATGCAGATGCAGATCAAGCTGCTGCGCGTGCTGCAGGAGCGCGTGGTGGAGCGGCTCGGGTCCAACACGCCGGTGCCGGTCAATACCCGCGTGGTGGCGGCCACCAAGGCGGACCTGAAGGCGCTGTCCCAGGCCGGGCAGTTTCGTGCCGACCTTTATTACCGCCTCAATGTGGTGACGCTGGAACTGCCGCCGCTGCGCGAGCGGCGCGAGGATGTGCCGCCGCTGTTCGAGCATTTCGTCGCACAGGCGGCGCTGCGGTTCGAGCGCGAGGCCCTGCCCGCCACTCCGACGGAGCTGGCCGCGCTGATGGCCTATCCGTGGCCGGGCAATGTGCGGGAACTGCGCAACCTGGCCGAGCGGCATGTGCTGGGGCTGGGATGCAACCCGAACCAGGGGACGGCGGAGCCTGCGGCGCTGCCGCTGGCGCAAGCGGTGGAGCAGTTCGAGCGGGCCATGATTGCCGAGGCCATGCGCCGGCACGAGGGGAATCTGAGCCGGGCCAGCGATGCGCTGGGGATTGCCAAGACCACCTTGTTCGATAAGGTGCGAAAGTACAAGCTCTGAAGGCTGGCCAGCCTCGGGGGCGACTGAACTGCACCTGCACCTGCACCTGCAATTGCATCTCCCCTGGCCTCTCTGCTCTTCGCCGCGCTCCCTCGGTGTTCCCGTCACTCCGCTATGTGATTTGCCGCACCGAAGCGGCGCGTGCGCCGCGCCAACATAGGCTCACCCCTTCCCGCGCGCCTTCTTGTCCTCGCGACGGCTGGCGCGGCCGGTGCGGGGCGACGCCTGGCTTGCTGCCGGGACAGGCGGCCGCGGTGCAGGCCCGTACCGCAGTCGCCTCCTTTTTGCACGCGGGCCCCGCCGCACCGGAGAAAACGTCCCCGGTGCGGCGGCGGCAAATCCCGGGCTGCGCGTAGTTGCCGGAGGAGTCATTTCTAGCATTCGTGTTGCATCTGGCGATCTCGCCTTTCCCGCCGCTTGCCAGGAAACGCCGCGCGCCGCTGGCGATCCTGTCTGCCAGGCGGCTGCGCCTCAGATGTCTGCAATGTTTGCGATGAATTCCGCGGCGCACGTGTCTGCCAAAACGCTTCGATATGCGTTTAAAGCCAGAAGTGGGAGCGTTCGAGGCGATTTCGAAATATTTGCCAAGCCGTCTGGCAGCTTATGTTCGTTAGCGCATATGATTGGACCCCGGCTCTTCCGTTGGGAGAAGATGGCACCTGTGACACAGATCACGCCATTGCAAGGTCGAGGAGCGCCTGCGCTCCCGCCGCCCGATTTACCGGGCCAAGCCAAGCTAGAGGCTGAATGGTGCCGGCAGACAACTGTCGTCGTTGCATGCGTTGTCTCATAGCCAGGGTCCAAACCGGCGCGGGAGGTTCGCGCCGTCGCTGCGTGTTTATCTTGCAGTGCGGTGTTATTAGTTAACGGGTGAACGGATGAAACTGGATTCAGAACTGGCTGAGAAGCCTTACTACAGCACGCGTACCGCCGCGAAGCTGCTCAATGTGTCATTGGGCACGGTGCAGAAGATGGTGGAACGCGGCGAACTCGGAGCCTGGAAGACCAACGGCGGCCACCGCCGCATACACAAGGAGACGGTGCATCGCCTGCTGGCCACGCGCGTGGGGCAGGAACTGCCATCGGTGCATGAACTCGACCTGGTGGTGTTCCACCCGAATCACCAGGAAGCGCAGCGCATCCACGCGCAACTCGGCAAATGGGGCCTGCCCCTCAAAAGCGTGGTGGTGGAGGACGTGGTGGATACCATCATTACTTCGGTCAGCCAGCATCCGCGCGTGGTGCTGTACTACGTGGAAGAACTCAGCGATGCCGAGTCGGCCACCATCGAGAAGCTGCAGAATTTCTTTGCCCGCCAGAATGTCATCTTTGCCGTGATCACCAACCGGCAAGCCTATGACGGCGTGGCCGACGCACTGCAGCAATGGGGCATCATGGTTTTCCTGAAGACGCCCTCGCTGGAAGAAGTCAAAGGCTTCCTGCGCGCCCAGCTGATGATGACCCGCGGCGCCGCAGGCTGATCCTCCCAGGCATCGCGCAGGCCGCTGCCCGGCGCAGTGGCCCGGCCATCATCCGGCCGCCCGGCTTGCCTGGCCCGCTACCCGCGGGCGTGGCCCCGCCCCATGCCGCACGCTTTTACGCCGCAGTTTCGTGACCGAACGACTGCGGCGTTTTTGCGTGTGCGCTCTCAGGCCAGCGCCACGAGCGGTTCCCGTTCGGGTTGCTGCGCCGCCGCATCCATCATCCAGCCGTAGAGATTACGAGGATCCGGCGGCATCGCCACCAGTTCGACATGGCCGCCCCGGTGATGTGCGTGCGCCGCGGCGTATAGCCAGCGCAGCGCAGCGTAGTCCTCCAGCGCAAACCCCACCGAGTCAAACACCGTCACCTGCCCCATCTCGGTGCGCCCCGGCGCGCGGCCCGACAGGATCTCCCATAGTTCCGTCACCGGCGTATCCGGCGGAAGCTGCTGGATCTCGCCTTCGATGCGGGTCTGCGGCGCGTACTCCACCACGATGCGCGCCTGGCGCAGGATGTCCGGGTGCAGTTCGGTCTTGCCCGGACAATCGCCGCCCACCGCGTTGATATGCGCGCCTGCCGGGACCAGGTCGGGGGTGAGGATGGTGGCGCGCGTCTTGTCGGCGGTCACCGTGCTGACGATATCCGCGCCCTGCACCGCCGCACGCACGGAGTCCACCGGCACTACCTTCAGCCCGTGCACGCCGGCCAGGTTGCGCGCCAGCCGCGCTGTCGCGGCAGGGTCGATGTCGTAGGCGCGAATCTCGCGGATACCCACCATGCCGTGGAAGGCCAGTGCCTGGAACTCCGCCTGCGCGCCATTGCCGATCAGCGCCAGCGTGGCGGCGCCCGGCCGCGCCATCGCCTGCGCTGCCAGCGCGGAGGTGGCGGCGGTGCGCAGCGCGGTCGCCAGGGTCATGTCGCACAACAGCAAGGGAAAGCCGCTCGCCACCTCGGCCAGCACGCCGAAGGCCATTACCGTTGGCATGGCGTTCTGCGCGTTGCGCGGATGGCCGTTGACGTACTTGAACGCATACTGCACGCCGTCGCTCACCGGCATCAGCTCGATCACGCCGTCGACCGAGTGCGAAGCCAGGCGCGCGGATTTATCGAATGCGTCCCAGCGCGCGAAGTCCTGGCGGATATGGTGCGCCATCTGCGCGATGGCGTTGGCAACGCCCGTCTCGCGCACCAGCGCCGCGACATCGGCGGCGTCCAGAAAGCGGGTCATGGCGATCTCCTTCATGGTGTTCTCCCTGTGTGGTTCGGTCCTGTTCCGTTCTTCTTGCCGGGCACCAGGCCTCATGCCTCATGCGGCGACCGCGGCCTGCGCGGCGCCGTCGGCCACACCGCCCGCCTGGACCGCCGTACTGGTGCGATCGAGTCGCAGCGTCATGCAGTAGGCGCCGCCGCCGGAGAGCATGTACGGCGACAGGTCCACCTCGCGCAACTGATAGCCGCGCTGCCCCAGTTCGGCGCGCAGGTGCGGTGTGGTGCGCGTCATCACCACCTGGTCGTGCAGGTTGACCGCATTGACGCTGAAATGGCGCAGGTCGTCCTCGCTCGCCTCGATGCGCAGGCTGGCCGGCACGCGCTCGCGCAGCGTGCGCAGCGCATCCTGGGTAAAGGCAGGCGGATAGTAGAGAATCTCCCCGCCGGACAGCGGGCAGAAACACACGTCGAGGTGATAGCTTTGCTCGGTGGCCAGTTCCAGCGCCACCACTTCGCGCCCGAACTCGCTGGCCATCACATCGGCCGCAGCGCGCGACGAGCGCGGGCCGAAGCCGGCCCAGAAGTGGCCACGCACCGCATCCCAGATACAGTCGCCGGCGCCTTCCTGGTAGCAGCCCTCGGGCAGCAGGCTGATGGAGTCGATCAGGCCGCGCTCGCGCAGCCCTTCGAAGATGCGGGCAAAGGGCGCTTCCTCGCCGGCGCGTTGCGGATAGCGAAAGCGCGCCAGCACGGCGCGGCCATCCAGCACCACGGCCGCATTGGCGGGAAACACCATGTCGGGCAGGCCGGGCGCGCCGGGCGCGGTCTCCACCGCGAAGCCAGCCGCCTGCAGGGCCGCGTGCAAGGACGCGAAGGAGCGCACCGCGTCGCGGTGCATGCCACGCGGGTCGCGCGCCCAGAGGCCGGGGTCCATCCACGGGTTGATGCTGTAGGACACATCGTAGTAGGTGGGCTCGACAAGCAGGATGGTGGGCTGGTTGGTCACGCTGGCTCCTTTGGGATGGTTGGTTGCGGGGTCAGTGAATGACTGCATTCTGGTGCAGTGCGGCGCTAACTAAAAGCCAGCAAATTGTGCAATTTGCTTGCCGCGCTTCTCAAATCGCCAGCTAAAATTAGCGAATTGCCAACCCCGAAGCGTGCCTCGTCAAAGCGACGCACAGGAACCCCATGGACGACACCGACCGACAGTTGCTCGCCCTGCTGCGCGACAACGCCCGCATGCCGGCTACCGCGCTCGCCAAGGCGCTGCGCGTCTCGCGCGCCACCGTGCAGAACCGCATCGACAAACTGGAAAAGGAAGGGCTGATTGTTGGCTATACGGTGCGGCTGAAGCCGGAAGCCGAGGCGCACCGCATCCGCGCCTGGATGACCATCGCCGTGGAAGGCAACAAAGCCCGCGCGGTGCTGCAGGCGCTGCGCGGCGAACCGAACGTGCAGGCCATGCACACCACCAACGGGCGCTGGGACATCATTGCCGAGCTGCGCGCGGATTCGCTGGAAGCGTTCGACCGTACGCTGGACCGCATCCGCCTGATTGACGGCATCGCCGCGACGGAGACCAGCATCCTGCTGTCCAGTTACAAGTTGTGAAGGTGCGCCTTCAGCGTCTTCAGCGCCGTCATGCCGCGGCACCGCGCAGGCGCTCGCGCCGGGTCTCCTCATGCAGCACCTGGCCGCTGGGGCGCAGCAGGTCGCGCAGCGAGACCACGCCGACCAGCCGCATGGACTCCGGGTCCGCCACCACAGGCAGGCGGCTGACGCCGAGTTCAGCCATGCGCCCGGCCGCAATGCGCGCGGTCTGCGCCGGCAGCAGCACCTGGTGCGGCTGCAGCGGCGCCATCAGCGTGCGCCCTGTCTGCATGGATGCCTCGCGCCCGCGCAGGGCATTGCGCTCCAGCATGCCGACCACACGCCCCCCGCACACCACGGGATAGCCGCGATGCGGCGCGTGCTCGCCGAAATGCTGCCGCCACAGCGCGCCGACCGGCTGCTCGCCATCCACGCTCAGCACGGCAGTGGTCATCAGGTCGGCAACGTGCTGGCGCTCCAGCGGATCGACGCCGTACTCGCGGTAGATATGCAGGCCGCGGCGCGCGATCTTTTCCGTCATGATCGAGCGCTTCATGGTCAGCACCGTGAATCCGTGCGCCACGGCCGTGGTCAGCAACAGCGGCAGCAAGGCATTGCTGTCATGGGTCAGGCCAAAGGCAAAGACGATGGCGGTCAGCGGCGCGCCAAGCACGCTGCCCAGCACGCCCGCCATGCACACCAGCGCCCATAGTTCGGGCGAGCCGCCGGGCAGCAGCGGCGCCAGCGCCACACCGAGGCCCGCGCCCAGCATCAGCAGCGGTGCCAGCACGCCGCCGGAGGTGCCCGAGCCCAGCGCGGCGACCCAGATGATCGCCTTGACCGTCAGCAACGCCACCACCACGCCGATCGCCATCCTGTTATGCAGCAGGTCGGCAATCACGTCATAGCCCACACCCAGCGCGCGCGGCTCGAAAAAGCCACCGATGCCTACCGCCAGCCCGCCGATCGCCGGCCACCACATCCAGTGCAGCCTGAGCTTCGAGAACTGGTCCTCGGTGCGGTACAGCGCCAGCGTCAGCAAGGCGCCCAGCACGCCGCAAAGCAGACCCGCGATCACGCATGAGCCCAGCGCCGTCGTTGTGGCCGGCTGGGTATGCAGGGCGAACAAGGGGCCGGGTTCGAACACCCACGGGCGCAGGAAGCCCGCCACCGCGCACGCCAGTGCGACCGGCAGCAGGCTGCGCGGGCGCAGTTCGAACAGCAACAACTCCACCGCCAGCAGCACCGCCGCCACCGGCGTGCCGAAGATCGCCGTCATCCCTGCGCACGCACCCGCCACCAGCAGCGTCTTGCGCTCGGCCGCCGTGAGATGGAAATACTGCGCCAGCAGCGAAGCGATCGAGCCGCCGGTCATGATGATCGGCCCTTCCGCGCCGAACGGCCCGCCGCTGCCGATCACGATACCCGAGGACAGCGGCTTGAGCACGGCCACCCGCGGCGACATCTTGCTCTTGCCGAACAGCACCGCCTCGATGGCCTCCGGAATGCCATGGCCGCGGATCTTGTCGCTGCCGTAGCGTGCCATCAGCCCGACCAGCAAACCGCCGATCACCGGCACCGCGATCACCCACGGCCCCAGCGCATGCTGCGCCGGCGAGCGGTCCGCCAGCGACAGCGTCTGGTAGAAAAACAGATTGGTGAAGAACCGGATCAGGTTCAGCAGGAGCACCGCCGCCGCCGTGCTGAGGGCGCCGATGACGGGTGCCAGCGCAGCTAGCAAGAGCAGACGGCGRCTGACCGAATAATCGCGTTTTTCAAAGTGCATGGTGAGGCTCGTGCAAAGGGCGGGGGTGCAGCGCGGATCGGCTGTGGACCGTTTTCCGCCGGAAACGAAATATATCACGTCATGATATATTTGCGCGCTGGATGACGGGATGTGATCGCAAGACGGGAAGGCTGCACTTTGGCCTCCTTTTCCTGCTTTGCCCTTCTCCGCTTTCCGCCTTTCCGCCCCCACCAACATCAGGCCCAGAACCGATGCCCCCATCCCAGGCCCATTCCCCAGCCGGCTTCCAGCCGGAGCGCGCACGCGCGTGGCTGCGCGCGTTTGTTCCCACGCCGATCGCCGCAGGCAAGCGCGAGCGCGTCAAAAGCTGTCTTGGCGCCCTGCTTGGCCTGTTGATGACGGAATGGATCAGCCATCACCTGCTTGGCGGCTTCAACCCCTGGTTCGTCGCACCGATGGGCGCCTCCGCCGTGCTCCTGTTCGCGGTGCCGGCGAGCCCGCTGGCGCAGCCGTGGTCCATCATCGGCGGCAACCTGGTGGCGGCGCTGATCGGCGTAGCCTGCGCCCGCTGGATTCCCGGACAGGGGCTGGCCGCCGCCGTGGCGGTAGCACTGGCCATCGCCGTCATGTTCCAGCTGCATTGCGTGCACCCGCCCAGCGGCGCGGTGGCGATCACCGCGGTGTTTGGCGGCCCCGCGGTGACGCAGCTTGGCTTTGGCTTCGTGGTGGTGCCGGTGGCGGTCAACTCGATGCTGTTGCTGCTGGTGGCGCTGCTGTTCAACAACCTGCTGCGGCGGCGCTATCCGCACCGGCCGGCCGAGCACGCCAACCCGCACCGCACCGCCGATCCGCTGCCGAGCGAGCGCGTGGGTTTCAACCGGAGCGACCTTGACGAAGTACTGAAGGCACGCGGCGAATTCCTCGACATCGAGGAAGACGATCTGGAGGAAATCCTGGTGGCCGCGCAATTGCGGGCCTATCGGCGGCGCTTTGGCGACGTGCGTTGCGCGGATATCATGTCGCGCGACATGGTGACCGTGCTGCCGGGACAGAGTGGGAGCGAAGCGCGGGCCTTGCTGCTCAGGCACGGCATCCAGGCATTGCCGGTGGTGGATGGGCAGCGACGCTTGCTTGGGATGCTCGGCCTGGCGGATCTGCTGGCCGCGCGCGCCGGGGCAGCGGGCCAGTTGCGCGCCGGCACCGCCGACGACCTGATGCACACCGGCATGGCTACGGCCCGGCCCGAGCAGCCCATGGTGGAGTTGGCGCGAGCGTTTTCGGATGGCGGGCTGCATCAGATGCCGGTGGTGGATGCGCAGCAGCGACTGTTGGGCATCGTCACGCAATCGGACCTGATCGCTGCGTTGCTGGAGCGTGGACCGGAGCAGGTAGCGGGGTAAGCTGGCACGCGGCAGCGTGGCCGACGGGCTGGAGGGCTGGAGGGCTGGAGGGCTATCTGCGCTTCGGCGTCGTCGATGCCGTGATATTCGGCTCCCCTTCCCCCCTGCACCATGCAGCTATTCCAGACCCGTAACCCGGCGGTGGAATGGAACGGTGCTGAGCCTGGTCGGCGCGGACTTGGGCGTGCGCGCACTGCCGCGGCCACGGCCTGCCAGCGCCGGACCGCTTTCTGGCCCCGCTGGAAGATGTGTCCGCGGCATGGCATCGTGCGGCGTTCGGCGAGGGCCCGCGGCCACGGTAGCGGCCGCTTGTGTGCCGCAACGCAACATTTTCCCGCCTTGCCTGGCTGCCCGCCTCCGGCACCCCGTGCGTTTTCCTATATATTGTCGGCGTTCACGTCACACGGCAGTCCAGGAGATGCACCCGATGAATTCCGGCCAACTGATTGAAAAACTCGCTGCGATTTTCGCGCTGATCGTCCTGATCGGTGGCTCGCTGCTGGTGCTCGCGCCCTTCACCACCGCGCTGCTGTGGAGCTCCATCCTGGCCTTCAGCTCGTGGTACCCCTATACCGTGCTGGCGCGCTGGCTGGGCAACCGGCGCAGCCTGGCCGCCGTGATCTGCGTGCTGCTGGCCGCCGTGATCGTGCTGGGCCCCTTTGTCTATGCCGGCGCCAGCATCTCCGCGCATATCGACGAGCTGTCCGGCCTGGCCGACCGCGTCATGGATCATGGCCTGCCGCCGTTGCCGGAATGGATCACCGGCCTGCCTTACGTGGGCAGCTACCTGCAAAACTCCTGGGACAAGCTGATCCACGCCGACTCGGAAATGGTGGCCAACCTGCGCAAGCTGATCGCGCCCGTGGGCCATGTAATACTCGGCGCGGGGCTGTCGATCGGCGCCGGGCTGGGCCAGCTGGCGCTGTCCATCGTGCTGGCGTTCTTCTTCTATACCGGCGGCGAATTCGCGGTGGCCTGGCTACGCGCCGGCATGCGCCGCATTGCGGGCGAGCGCGCCGACTACCTGCTGGCGCTGGCCGGCAACACGGTCAAGGGCGTGGTCTACGGCGTGCTGGGCACGGCCTTCGTGCAGGCCGTGCTGGCCGGCATCGGTTTCTGGATCGCCGGCGTGCCCGGCGCCGCCATCCTCGGCTTCGTCACCTTCTTCCTGTCCGTGATCCCGGTCGGGCCGCCGCTGGTATGGATTCCCGCCGCACTGTGGCTGTATCACACCGGCTCGCTGGGTTGGGCCATTTTCATGGTGGTGTGGGGCGTGGGCGTGGTCAGCATGGCCGACAACGTCATCAAGCCCCTGCTGATCAGCAAGGGCACCAACATGCCATTGATCTGGGTGATGCTGGGCGTGTTCGGCGGTGCGCTGGCGTTTGGCTTCCTCGGTGTATTTATCGGCCCGACCCTGCTGGCGGTGGCCTACGCGCTGCTGCGCGACTGGACCATCGGCTCGGAGAACCTGCTCAACCCGCCGCCCGCGCTGGCCCAGGGCAAGCCCCTCACTACCGCCGAAGACGTGGCGGGTTCCGGCAAGGCATGAGCGACGCCTGCCGTTCCGACCCGCACCACGCAGAGCCCGCCCCGCCGGCCGACCTCAGCCGGCTGGTGGCCTGCGAATATTGCGACGCGGTCTACCAGCGCGCAGAACTGGACCCGGGCGAGCGCGCGCTGTGCCTGCGCTGCGGCGGCCAGCTCTACCGCGAAAGCTTGCGCGCCTATACCCGGCTGCTGCCGCTGGTGATGACCGCGCTGATCCTGTTCCTGGTGTCCAACGCCTATCCCATCGTCGAGATGGATCTCAAGGGCGTGCGCACCCAAACCACGCTGTGGGGCGCGGTGCAGGCGCTCTACGCGGACCATATGACGCTGGTGGCGGTCCTGGTGTTCGCCACCACCATCCTGTTTCCCCTGTCCGAGATGCTGATGATGCTTTACCTGCTGGTACCGATGGCGCGGCGCCGCATGCCGCCCGGCTTCGAGCGCATCGTGCGCGGTATCCGGCAAACCCGGCCGTGGGGCATGATCGAAGTCTTCATGATCGGCGTGCTGGTGACGCTGGTGAAGCTCTCGACCATGGCCCAGGTGCTGCCTGGTGTCGCGCTGTGGTCGTTCGCCGCGCTGGTCATCGTGCTGGCCGCGATGCTGTCGTTCGACCCGCGCGAGCTCTGGCAATACCTGGACGAGGAGCCGCCCAGATGAGCGTCCCGCCGAACGACAAGAGCGTCGGCCTCAGGGACTCCCGCCTGGCCCGCTCGCGCCGGCTCGCGGCCAACGTGGTGGCGGAACTGACCGACGACGACGAAAGCAAGCCGCTGGCGCAGGTGCCCACGGCCACCGCGATGGGCCTGCTGTCGTGCCACGCCTGCGATGCGCTCAGCCCGCGCACGCTGGAGGGCGAGCCCTGCCCGCGCTGCGGCGCCACCCTGCATCACCGCAAGCCGCAAAGCCTGACCCGCACCTGGGCCTTCCTGCTGGCAGCCTACATCCTGTATATCCCCGCCAACCTGCTGCCGGTGATGGTGACGCAGTCCATCCTCGGCACGCAGCGGGACACCATCCTGTCCGGCGTGATCTACCTGTGGCTGTCCGGCTCCAACCTGCTGGCCATCGTGGTCCTGATCGCCAGCATCGTGGTGCCGCTGCTGAAGATGATGATCCTCACCATGCTGCTGCTCTCGGTGCACTTCCGCTCGACCTGGCGGATCCGCCAGCAGACCAGGCTGTACGGACTGGTGGAAGTGATCGGCCGCTGGTCGATGCTCGATATTTTCGTGGTGGCGCTGCTGGCTTCGCTGGTGCGTGCCGGGGCGCTCGCCACCATCATCCCCGGAGCCGGCGCCGTCGCCTTCGGCTCCGTGGTGGTGCTCACCATGATGGCCTCGCTAAGTTTCGACCCCCGCCTGCTGTGGGATTCGCTGGATACAAAAGATGCCCGACCTTGATCAGTCCTCCCCCTCCTCCCCACCGCCCACGCCCGAGCGGCGGCGCCGCGCGCGCTGGCTGCCCTCGCTGGTATGGCTGATTCCGATCGTGGCGGCGGTGGTTGGCCTGTCGCTGCTGATCCGCACGCTCTCCGAGCGCGGCCCCGAAATCACGGTCACATTCCGCACCGCCGAGGGCCTGGTCCCGGGCAAGACGGCCGTGCGCTACAAGGACGTGGACATCGGCCTGGTGAAGTCGGTCCGGCTGGCGTCGGACCGCTCGCACGTGATCGCCAAGATCGACCTGACCCAGGATGCGGAGAGCTTCTCCACCAAGGACACGCGCTTCTGGGTGGTACGCCCGCGCTTTGCCACCAGCGGCATCTCCGGGCTGGAGACGCTGCTGTCCGGTGCCTATATCGGCGTTGACGCCGGCAAGTCGGAAGAGCGCGTGCGCGTGTTCACGGGCCTGGAAGTACCGCCCGCGGTCACTACCGATGCCTCCGGCAAGCAGTTCGTGCTGCGCGCCGCCGACCTCGGCTCGCTCGATATCGGCTCGCCGGTCTACTACCGCCGCGTGCAGGTGGGCCAGGTGGTGGCCTACCAGCTTGAACCCAACGGACGCGATCTCTCGCTGCGCGTGTTCGTCAACAAGCCTTACGACAAGCTGGTCACCGCCGACTCCCGCTTCTGGCATGCCAGCGGCGTGGACATCAAGCTCGATGCCGGCGGCCTCAAGATCAATACGCAATCGATGGTCACGGTGATGCTGGGGGGGGTTGCCTTCCAGGCGCCGGACGATTCCAAGGCGACCGACGCCGCCAACGAGAACACCCAGTTCCTGCTGGCCAGCGACCAGACCGAGGCCATGAAGGAGCCCGAGGAACTCGTGCCCTCGCTCGCCGTGCTCAACTTCGATCAGTCGGTGCGCGGTTTGTCGCCCGGCGCGCCGGTGGACTTCCGCGGGGTGGTGGTGGGCCAGGTGCGCTCGATCGGCATCGAATACCAGAGTGCGAAGAAGGCATTCCGCCTGCCGGTGGTGGTGGAACTGTATCCCGCGCGCATGGGCTTCCGGCCGCAGGACATCGAGGACATCAACCGGGCCCGCAACATCGTCCAGACCCTGATCAAGCGCGGCATGCGCGCGCAGTTGCGCACCGGCAACCTGCTGACGGGCCAGCTCTACGTGGCGCTCGACTTCTTCCCCAAGGCGCCGCCGGCCAGCGTCAACCTGGATGGCGCGCTGCCTGAACTGGCCACCACGCCAGGTGCCTTCGACGAATTGCAAGCCAAGCTTGGCGACATCGTCAACAAGATCGACAAGGTGCCGTTCGAACAGATCGGCCAGGACCTGCGCACGTCGATGGCGACGCTCAACGCCATGATGACCAGCGCCGACAAGCTGGTGGCGCAGCTCAATGGCGATGTGGCGCCGCAGGTGCTGGCGGCGCTGCAGGACGCGCGCAAGACGCTGAGCGCCGCCAACGGCACGCTCGCCTCCGATGCGCCGCTGCAGCAAGACACGCGCCGCATGATGCAGGAGCTGACACGCACCGCGGTGTCGCTGCGCACACTGACCGAATACCTCGAACGCCATCCCGAAGCGCTGGTGCGCGGCAAGCCGGAGAAATAATCATGACCCGCTCGAACCTGATGCTGCCCCTGTTGCCGCCGCTCGCCCTGGCCGCCGCGCTGCTGACCGGCTGCGCCTCGCCCGATCCGCGCTACTACACGCTGGCCCAGGGCCCCGACGCCACCGTGCCCGCCGCCGGACAGGCCGCCACGCCGGCGCGTGCGGCCCAGGCACAACCGGTGTGGATCGAAGTCGCGCCGGTGCGCGTGCCCGAGCGCCTGAACCGCCCGCAACTGGTCGTGCGTGACGGCAAGGACGGCGGCGAACTGAAGCTGCTGGACCTGTCGCGCTGGTCCGCGCCCCTGCCCGACGAACTGCGCGACGCACTGTCGCAGCAACTGCAAGCCAGGCTGGGCGCGGTCGATACCTACCAGCAAGGCTTGTCGGAAGTGGAACCCGTGTACCGCATCACCACCGAAGTGGTCCGCCTGGACGCCGAAGTCGGCCAGCGCGCCGGCGCCGTCATCAACTGGACCGTGCGGCGCCTGCCAGACGGCAAGGTCAACGCCGGCCGCACGCAGGCCGAGCTGCCCGCGCCGGGCGCGGTCGACGGCGTCGTGGCGGCATATCGCCAGATCGTGGCAAACACGGCGACGGACATCGCCGCCGGCGTGGAATCGCTGCGCCGCTGAACGGCCGCGAGGCGATGCGGCGGGACGCCAGTCCCGCCCTTGCCGACCTCAGTCCTCGGCCGGCGCGCCGTTCCCCCGGCAACTGCGCCGCCGCTCCGCTTCCGCCATTGCCGCCAGGCAAGCCTCGGCATCGCCTGCCACCAGCTTCACCGAACAGGCCAGCATCAGGTTCTTGCCCAGGCCGAAATCCTCCACCACGAAACCGCGCGCATCGAGCCGCTCGCCCTTGTCGCCTGTCGCCACCGCGGCGCGGTCGAGCAAGGTACCGGGATCGCTGCTGTAGCCCCAGACCGGCTTTTGCAGCGCGATGGCAAATCCCGCTTCAAACGCCGTGCCGGAATCCGGCTCACCCGGCCCGCGGAAATCGTCGAGGTTAGCCATCACCATGTCGGCGCGGCGGATCAGGTTGATGTTGGCTTCGTAGATCCAGCGGGCAGTGTCGGGGCCGGACAAGCCGGCCGGAGCGGATTTGTCGAGGGGATACAAACCTTGGAAGCCGTGCCGCGCGCAAAGCGCCTTCAGCGTCTCGCCATAGGCGATGGCGTCCTTGCGAAACACGTCGAAACCGGCGAGGTAAATGGTTTTCATTTTCAGGCGGAGATTGGTGGCTGGCGGCGCATAGCTTATCCGTTCGAGGTTAAGGTTTGAGGTTAAGTCGAAGATTCGGGATCAATGTGAACGGCTTGAGCAACGATTAGGCGTAGCTGTGTGGAACTGACATCGCCCTGGTGGGGGGGGCGCTGTTTTTTTTGTGCGGCGATGGTTATTGCACCCAACAGCCATACGACATCCGCCTGCTGGGGTGGGCGTTGTTTCTTTGAGCGGTGGTGGTATGTTGCACTCAAAGGAATACGACATCCCCCTGCGGGGGACGCCGGTCACTCTTCTTTGCTTCGGCAAAGAAGACTAACGAGAAGAAAGCCGACCCTGCCGGGGGCAGAGCAATAAGGCTTTCGGATATCGGTGGTTTCGTCGTACGGCCCAAAGTGCCGGCGGGCTTCTGCCGGTACCGGCTTGAGCGGCCACGGATCTGCCAGCCTCCGGGATTCGTGGTGGGGCCCCCGGTAGCAGACATCACAGACTTCGAGCCGTCTGTCGCTCGCGAAGTGGGCGGCCACGAAGTTGCAGGCGGTCCGGTTCCGTCGTGGGCGCGGTGGCACCGGGTGATATGCCCGAGGCCTTCACCACCGCGCCCGCCCCACCACGAAACCATGGGCATGTGATGTGTCGTGGTGGTCCGTGCCGGTAGCGGCAGATGTGGGAATGGTCACTGCGCACGAGGTCGGGGGCATCACCACGAAACCCATGGGTCGTGCCATTGCGATGCCCTGCAAGCTGGCAACGGCAGATGCCAGCAGAACTGTGGCCGTACGACGAAACCAGCGTCCCTCGCACTCGCGATTGCTCTGCTCCCGGCAGGGTCGGCTTTCTTCTCGTTAGTCTTCTTTGCCGAGGCAAAGAAGAGTGACCGGCGTCCCCCGCAGGGGGATGTCGTACGCACTTGGGTGCAACA